>SOKD01000254.1 GCA_004376305.1 Candidatus Cloacimonadota bacterium
AGCGCTCCTCTAACCAGGAAACGCGCATCAACTTTTTCATCCTGGCTCACCGCATCTTCCAGGTCTAGAATGATGACATCAGCTCCAAAGAGTCCACAGCCTTCCATAAGGTATGGATTATTTCCGGGAATGTATAAACGAGTCCTCCTGAAATCAGTAAATTTCTCACCTAATTTCTTCTTCCCGCAACTGAGCCGGTCAAGAAATACCGAATTAAGTTTAAAGAGAGCTGCATCCAATCTTGATTTCACTACGAAATCCAATGCGCCATCATCAATGGCACGAACGGTACACGAAGTGATTCCAAGGTCGGCAAGGTATGACTGTATATTGTTTCTTACATGGTTGCCAAAAAGTCTTTCAACAGAGCTTTCGAGATTGACCTCAATAATGCTCTTTTCAGAAGGGTTAAGACTCACCTCAATATCAGCCTTGCCCTGCCTGCCCGCTAAAACAGATTTCTCAATTCGCATAATCTGTGCCTTATTACCACCAAATCACCATGAAGTCAAGCAAAAAACCTGCACATTCACTGACCTTTCTTTTAACCACCAGACATGCCATGAACAACTATCTGCGGAAATGGAATCTCAATGCCTTCCTGGTCAAATCGTTTTTTGATTCGTTTTTGTAATTCCCTTTTAATTGACCATTGCTTCAAAGGATGTGTCTTAACAAGCAGACGAATCGTGATTCCTGAATCACCAAGGGTTTGAACACCTAAAACTTCTGGCTTTTCCATTACAAATTTCTTGTATTCTTCATCATTCACCAAACTTGCAGCAACATCCTTGATAACCGCAATCACCCTGTCAATATTCTCCTTGTATGCAACATCTATATCCAGCATCGCCCGTGACCATCCATGTGTCATATTTTCTACCGTTGAAATTTGACCATTCGGGATAATGTATACATGTCCATTAAGGCCTCTTAATCGTGTTGTTCTCATCGTTATCCGCTCAACAGTTCCTGAATGGCTGGCAATTTTTACAACATCACCCATCCGTATCTGATCTTCAGAAAGAAGAAAGAACCCGTGAAGAAAATCCTTGAGAACAGATTGAGCTGCAAAACCTATTGCAATGCCTGCAACTCCAGCGCCGGTAAGAAGCGGTGTTATGTTGATATTAAATTCTCTGAGAATCATAAAAATTGAAATAATACCAAAGAAGATCATTGTCGCGGTATTAATAATGCTTGCTATTGAATCTGCTCTCTTCTCCCGCTCACTTCTTGTGCCCCTATCCTCATCCTCAACCAGATGAACAAATCGCTTGGTAAGATACTTAACCAGAAAAATAATTACAATATATCCAACTATCGCGAAAAGAATACGGATCCCATGAGTTAAGAACCATTGCTTGATTACTTGCGCCTTTGATACCTGCCCACCGGCACAGACAATTTCCAGAAATAACCGGCTAAAGAAATGCATCCTTTACCTCCCTTTTTTGGTTTACGTGAACATTGTTCTCATGCAAAATTCACCCCGGTACTTTTCAGATATTCTCTGAATTTAAATACTCCGAGAGAAAACGCTTCGACCAAGAATCAAACTGATTTGTTTTAATTGACTCACGCACTTCTCTCATCAATTTCATAAAGAACGCAATATTATGAACCGTCGCAAGAACGGGTCCCAGAATCTCTCCTGTATTGAAAAGATGCCTCAGGTATGCCCGCGAGAAATTCCTACAGGTGTAGCATTCGCATGCATCATCAAGGGGCAGAAAATACTCAGAATACAACGCATTCTTAACGACAACCTTACCCCGCGAAGTGAATACCGTACCTGTCCGTGCATTCCT
>SOKD01000155.1 GCA_004376305.1 Candidatus Cloacimonadota bacterium
GTATAGTGGTATCCTGTGCGGGAATGATAGGCACCTTTACCCATGCAATTGCATGGTCTGCTGTGGTATATTCCTCAAGCCAGTAAGGGATGGAAGTTGTCTCGTCGTCAACCGTAAATCGAATATCATCAAAATCCGGTTGCATTTCGGGAAAGTAGTCCACTTTCACTCCTATCTGGTAATCGATAAGCGTAGCCGTATTATTCATGTTATCTACTATTACTGGTCTTCTGTTTGACCAGTCCGGATCATACCAATCAGCATGGTTTCGATAGGGAAAAGCTAGAAATAGTAATAATAAGAATACAAAACTGAGGTATTTTTGTGGTTTCGTGCTTTTCGTTTTTCCTCCTAGACGAAGTAAACTATTTTACCATGTAACCTGGGTAAAGTCAAGGGAAAAAATAGGATTGTCAAGGCATAGTAGGGTCCCGAAAACCTTACCTGCACTGCACATCGCAGTATTCAGTTGACTTCTTGCTCATTTTCTGTTAAGGTTGGGGCATGAAGCACAACAAAGTACTCATTTTCGGCCTTGATGGGGGGAGTTTCGATTACCTTTTTCCCCTCATGGAGAAAGGGAAACTACCTGCAATTTCAAGGCTTATTAAAAATGGTGTCTGGGGCTATCTGAGAACGACCGTTCCTCCAATAACGGGATCTGCGTGGCCATCCTTTATGACTGGCAAAACGCCTGCAAAACACGGGGTCTTTGATTTCATCCAGCAGGAAATAAAAAAGGATGTGAAACTGGTCAATTCTCGATCGATTGATGGAGAGACCATCTTTGATATGCTCTCGCGACACAAAGCAAAGATTATTTCTATTAACGTTCCCGTAACGTATCCGCCATGGAAAATAAACGGCATTATGATCACCGGAATGCTCTCTCTGACAATGCAGAAATTACATATCCTCCGGAATTTAAAAAAGAGCTGGATGATTACCGTGTTGATATTAGAACATCATACAAGGAAGGAAAGGAACAGGAACTCATCGATGACCTCGAGGATCTATTGGTGAAAAGGACCGTGCTTACCAAGCGGTTATTGAGAGAGAAGGAATGGGATTTTGCCATGGTGGTTTTCAGGGGTATTGACCTCATTCCACACTATTTCAGAAAATACATGGATGAAGGTCATCCAGAACATGAAAAGAGCAATAAGAAGTATAAAAGTGCCATTGCAAATATATATGAAAAGACAGACAGCGCTGTCGAAGAAGTGCTCGGGGTTATTGCTGAAGACACAACAATTTTTCTGATGTCCGATCATGGTCATGGCAGGTTGCGGAAGATGATCAACCTCAATATCTGGTTTCTCAACCATGGATTTCTTGCTTTGAGGCAATCGGCGAAGGTATCACTTAAATATAATCTTTTTAAACTCGGATTGTCACCACAGAATGTTTACCGCATGCTGTCACAGTTTGGTCTTCAGAATGTTATCCAGAGTTTTAGCAGGCAAACACGAAACAAAATATTGAATTCGATGCTTTCGTTCACAGATGTTGACTGGGAGAAAACACAGGCATACTCATTAGGACATATCGGTCAGATTTATGTAAATGTAAAAGGAAGAGAACCCTTTGGCACGGTAAACAAGGGGAATGAGTATGAAAAGACTCGTGATGACATCATTGAGAAATTGCAGGAACTTAAAGATCCTGAAACCGGCGAAAGGGCTATAGATAGAGTGGTCAGGAAAGAGGAGATATATGAAGGACCGTATCTCGATAGCGCACCAGATCTCTTTGTTTTCACCAGAAATGAGGAATACGATTGCTTTGCTCTGATGGCGCAAAA
>SOKD01000278.1 GCA_004376305.1 Candidatus Cloacimonadota bacterium
TCCGGGAGCCTTAAAATTGAGTGTGCCTTTTATCCTTTTTTTCATGTATTGATAAGTAATATCATTCGCATCATTTACTGATTCGCTTCCATGAGGAATATCTGAAGGAATAATACCAACCCATGCATCATCAACAAAATCAGCAGATGCAGTAAAGTGTACTTTTATATCCTCACCAGCCAGGAACTGTGTCTTATCAAGTTCTAAGACATTTTCATTTCCGCTTACTGGTGGCTTTACTGGTTTCACTTCTTTTGGTCGTGTTTGCTCTCCGCAACCGATCAGAACAAAAATACTAAGCACAACAACAATGAAAAAAACCTTACGCATCCTGAACCTCCTTTGCTTAAAGGGTTAATTGATTTATTTTTTCATATGCTTTCAATCGTGCTCCTGAATTCTTTTCCAATACCGTTATGTATTCTCCCTTATCTGTTTTCCGAGTCGTACATGTGACCACAAGCTTATTTGCCTTTATTCGATCTCCCTTTCTTTCTTACTGCTTTTCGTAGATATTCATTAAATTTGGTCTTTCTCCATTTTGTGAATTCATCTGAGTACAATTCAACTCCCATCTGTTTGAATCCTTCCCGCAATTCCTCGACAGACATATTGCTTGGTTTGTAGTTCACATCGAAAAGTGTACACGTTCTCCAATCTTCCTCAGCGAGCAACCTCTTCTCCTTTCTTAGACGGGTATAAAGCGGTGTCCCGGGGAAAGGTGTCATAATGGTTATCTGCACATCGAACATCTCAGTTTCCTTAACAAATTCGATAACCTCGTTAAAAATCGAACTATCCTGTCCGTCCAATCCCATAACAAAACATCCGGTTACCCTGATGCCGTTTGATTGAATGACATTAATTGCATTTTTATACTGGGGTAAACGTCGTAATTTCCAATCATTTTTTAACTCAACACCATTCAGTCCTGCCTTCACAGGGCTCTCTAATCCAATAAGAACCTGAGCGCATCCACTGTCATGCATAAGGCGCAATAGTGATTCATCTTCACTCACCGAAATGTCAGTTTCTACAAACCACCTGATTCTTTTATTCTTTAATCCAGTCAGGAGCTCTCTCCAGTAGTTCCTGTCAATAATGGCATTATCATCAACGAATTCAATAAAATGACCATCCCAGAGTCGCATTATCTTATCTATCTCTTTCAATACCTTTTTCACCGGTTTCTGACTGTATCGTTTTGTCAAGAGCGGTGAACTTGCGCAGAATTCACAACGGTGTGGACATCCCCGGCTTGTCTGGACAGTCAGCCGGTTGTACTTTGAAACCTCGAGAAGTTCAAATGCAGGCATGGGTGCTTCTTTCAAATCAAACGAATCATCCAACGACCCATAGTGCGGTTGAAGAACTCCCTTCTCACAATCGCTCAAAACATCAAGCCAGGTCAATTCACCCTCTCCAACGACAGCAGCATTACAAAATTCAACAGCTTCGTCCGGGAGACTGCTCACATGAGGTCCACCCATAACAACGGGGACACCTGCATCCTTATACCGTTTGGCAATCTCATATGCCTCATTAATCTGGGCGCAGTAACTCGAAATGCCAACAAGATCAAATCCGTCAGGAAGCGTATCCACATCCTTCGCGTCAGGTATCTCTAAGTATGAAACGGTATGTTTCTCGGGAGTCATTCCTGCAAGCGTCAATAACCCCAAGCTCGGAAGAGAAGCAATTACCTTGCTGCGCTCGACAAATCCGGGCAACGTTAAACCGAGCCTTAAGAGCTCCTGATCAACCACGCGAATTCCGCTCATGGCAATAAGTCCGATATT
>SOKD01000179.1 GCA_004376305.1 Candidatus Cloacimonadota bacterium
ATAGGATCAAGGAGATGATCGCGGAACATGATCTGAATCGAGTGCTTATTGCGTCGTGTACTCCAAGAACTCATGAACCCTTGTTTCAGGATACGATACGAGAGGCGGGACTCAATCCATACCTTTTTGAATTCGTAAATATCAGGGATCAATGTTCGTGGGTACATATGCAGCAAAAGGAGGAGGCAACCAAAAAAGCAAAGGAGTTGTTGAGAATGGGAATTCATAAAGTTGCCCTCGCAAGACCGATAACGGTATCAAAATCAGAGGTGAATTCTAAGGGACTCATAATTGGTGGTGGAGTGTCGGGATTAACATCCGCACTTTCTCTTGCCAGACAAGGTTTTGAGGTATATCTCGTGGAGAAGGAGTCTGTACTGGGAGGTCAACTGAATCATATTTATTTCAGTCTCAATAAAAACGATCCTCAGAAATTATTAAAACGGCTCATTGAGGAAACAATGTTAGATGAAAAGATACATGTTATAAAAAATGCAGAAATTGAAGATGTTTCTGGCTATGTTGGGAACTTCAAAACGACAGTAAGGACGAGCGATACTGATGCTCTTGAAGCTTTAAAAGAGGGAAGTGAAGAGACACAAGATGAATCGGAACAAAAACTGAATAAAGAAACAGAAGTCTTAATCGAGAGCGAGAAACCTTCGGGAAATAACGGAACTGCGCAAACGGTAGAACTGGAACATGGGATTATCATCGTTGCCACGGGAGCTGATGAATATATGCCAAAAGAATACTGCTATGGTAAAGCTGAAAAGGTAATAACCCAGAGAAGTCTCGAGGAAAAACTTGCTGACGGTTCCTGGATGCCAGAGGATAATGAGTTTGTTGTTATGATTCAATGTGTCGGTTCTCGAAACGATGAACATCCCTACTGCAGTCGGATCTGTTGTTACCAGGCCATAAAAAATGCTCTTAAAGTAAAAGAGTTAAACCCAAAAACAGATATTTTTGTACTCTACAGAGATATAAGAACATACGGATTCAGAGAGATATATTATCGTGAGGCAAGAGAAGCTGGGGTGATCTTTATCAGGTACGATGAAAAAAATAAACCGGATGTTAATCTTGAAAATGGCAAACTAAGTGTTCGCGTGAAAGATCCTGTTTTACAGGAAGAACTCATACTCAGTCCTGATTTATTGGTGCTAAGTGCTGGAATTATTGCGGGAGAAAACGAGGAGGTTTCGAAGATACTAAAGGTTCCTCTGAACGAGGACCGGTTTTTTCTTGAGGCACATGTTAAACTGAGACCGCTTGACTTCGCCAATGACGGGATCTTTCTGTGTGGTCTCTCACATTCTCCCAAGGTTATTGAGGAATCGATCGTTCAAGCGCAGGGTGCCGCGGGAAGAGCTGCAACGATACTTTCAAAGAAATATATCGAGGCGAAAGGTAATATTGCAGAGGTGAATGAGCGGATGTGCAGTGGATGTGAACTTTGTGTGTCCGTTTGCCCGTATGACGCTCGAGTGATGGATGAGGAGACTGGGACATCGAAGGTGATTGATGTGCTCTGCCAGGGGTGCGGAGCGTGTTGTGTTGCCTGTCTCAATAATGCAACTCGACAGAAAGGTTTTGAGAAGAAACAGGAAGTTTGTAAGATCGATGCGGTACTTGGATTTTAAACATTCGTGGAGGTATAATGGCTGAGTTTGAACCAAAAATTGTAGCCTTTCTTTGCAACTGGTGTACGTATGCGGGCGCTGATCTTGCGGGTACATCAAGGATTCAGTATCCGCCGAATGTCAGAGTAATCAGGCTCATGTGCTCTGGAGCGGTCGATCCAATGTATATTATCAGAGCACTCATAGAGGGCATTGATGGTGTACTGATCGGTGGATGTCATCCTGGAGATTGTCACTATATCAATGGAAATTACAAAGCGAGAAGGAGAATTACCATTCTGAAAACGCTGCTGAAAGAAATGGGAATTGATGAGAATAGGGTGTGGCTCAGATGGATATCTGCATCGGAAGGTCAATTGTTCGCTAATACGATAAAGGATATTGTGACGAAAATGAAAGAGTTGGGTCCAAATCCTATGAGGAATTATTGGGGTACGTAGGAGAGAATGAGAGGAAACTGGAGGAAAGATGTCGAAATATTTTAAACTTGATGTAAAAAATAAGAAGATAACCGAAAGCCTTAACGATTTTCTTTCACGTTTATTGGAGCACAAGGTTGTTGATGTTTTGCTTATCCCACAGAGACTTGCGAAGAGCACTGTTCAAACGGTTATAGAAGACCGAGAAAAAATAAAGGACGCTGATCCTCTTGCACCTGTTATTCCAGTTAACTCTTCAATTATTGCAGCAAATCTCACGAGAACAACTCTCAATAAAAAAGTGGGGATAATCTTAAAACCATGCGAGATAAGGGCTTTTCTTGAACTTGTTAAACTCAACCAGGCACATCTCGATAATGTTGTTATCATCAGCGGCGACTGTTTCGGTACATACACTGTTTCTGATTATCAGGAGTTCCTGAAAGTTACAGATTCGAAACGGGCTTCAGGAGACAGTTTTCTTCAGATGGTTCAGAGCAAAGGCAAAGTGGTTCCCTTGAGAACTGCCTGTCAAATATGTGAGTATCCAACTCCCCAGAATGCGCATATATCGATTCTAACGTGTGGAGTAGATTCGGTAAAAGAGATCCTGCTCGAAGTAGAGGATACTCTTGCTGAAAAGTTGTCTCCTCTCAGTTTAAAGAGTGCTTCATTACCAAAGAAAAGAGAGGCTGCTCTCTTAAAGATACAAAAAGAAAAGAAGAAAGAGAGAGAAAAAGTATTTAAAGAGATAGAGAAGGATGTTTCTAAAATTGAGAATTTTATATCTCTTTTTTCCACCTGTATAGGGTGTCAGAATTGTCGAAAGGTATGCCCTATCTGTTATTGTGAAGTTTGTTTGTTTGAGACCAATGTGCTTAAATATGAGTCTGCAAAGTATTTCAGGTGGGCGAAAAAAAAAGGCATTCTGAGAATGCCAACAGATACACTTCTTTTCCATATTACGAGGATGAATCATATGATTACATCATGTGTTGAATGTGGCTCATGCGAAAGTGCTTGCCCCAGTAAAATTCCCATTGGTACGATTTTCAGTTTTTTGGCAGGGAAAGCACAACATGTCTTCGATTATAAACCTGGAATTGATGTTAAAGATGAGCTCCCTCTCGCGACTTTTAAGGAAGAGGAACTTGAGCCAAGATGAAAGAATGTCTCATCCGTGAATTCAGGATGCTTGGATTAACAAAGGAGGACCCGTGAATGCAAATATCGAAGAAGAGGAAATGAAAAAATCGATGGGCTCGAAGTTCGAAGGAAAGAGTTTTACAGACCTCATTAACGAGGTGCAGAACAACAACCTCTGCGGTCAGTGCATGGGATGCGTTACATTCTGCTCAGCAGCAGAGCTGGAAGTATTAGGTGTGAATGAGGAAGGATTTCCACATTATATCCAAGAAGATAAGTGCTTAAAAGATGGGCTTTGCTATGTCATCTGTCATAAGATAAAGGATTTGGAACCTGAGATAAAGGAAGATTTCAACTGGGTTCCTCCCTTTGGACATTATGAAAGGATTACATCAGCACAATCCACGGATCCGCGCGTATTGGAGGTGTGTACTGACGGTGGTGTGGTCACTTCCCTTCTTGGTTACATGCTGGATAAAAATATAATAAGCGGTGCACTTGTTGCAAAAAAGACCGGTGTGCTTACAAGAGAGCCGGCAATTGCAAAGTCGTACGATGAGGTTATTGACGCAGCTGGCTTCTATTTTATCCATCCGAAACATATGGAAATGCTTGGTGATCGGTACACGACGTACTCACCGATGTTCAGCAGGATAAAGGATTTTGGCGATACTGCTCACGCACGTTTTGCCTTTGTCGGCGTACCATGCCAGGTGGATACAATCAGAAAGATGCAAAAATTGAAAATACTCCCGGCTCACATAATTACATTTGTCATAGGTCTTTTTTGCTGGGAAAATTTCTTTTTTGAGTCATTGGTAAACGATAAATTAAAACAAAAGGAATTAGGATTTTCCTTTGACAATATAAAAAAGATAAATATTAAGGAAAACCTGATAGTGACATTCAAGGATGGGAGAATCTTGCATATACCCTTTGAAGAAGTTGATGATTTCGCAAGACCAGCATGTCTTGCATGCACTGATTTTGCCAACGATTTTGCTGATATATCAGTGGGGGGGCTTGCCTCACCTGATGGATTTACCACAACGCTCCTGAGGACACAAAAGGGGAGAGAATTATTTGAAAAAGCAGTTCGTGCAGACTATATAAGGGAGATTAGAATTGATACTTCTGAAGTACTTTCTAAAATAGCTGATTTCACAAAAAAGAAGATCACGCGGGGGGAAAATAGGATTGCGGACGTAAAAAGAACGAAGTTGGAAAAACGGAAAGGTGTAGAATGAAAGAAGAGAAAGAGAGCACAAAAGAAGTGATACATGAGATAGTTCGCCTAATCCTTGTTTTATCATTTGCATTGCTCCTGGCAATGGTTTCTTCACTGAGAGCAATTGCCATTAATGGGCGTTCAAGTACGAGCTTCTATGGTTACCAGGAGGATGTGAAACATTCGGAATTATATCAGAAGCTTGATTTCGACCTCTTGGAATTGGGGACCCAAAAGCTGTCAATCCATTCATATACGCAGATAAGCAAGGATATTTCAGCAAATGATGATATCGAAACGAAAATTCGAAATGCGTATTTTAATTGGAAAGAAAATGCTCTTGATATTAGGGTGGGAAGACAATTCATTTCAAGAGGTATAGGCAGAGCTAGCATTGATGGTTTGATGGTACAATATCAGCAGAGTGGTGCCTTCTCAATTACAGGATATGCCGGCACAGAATCTCCTTTCGATTCGGTTGATGTTCGTTCATGGTCTGATGGGAATACTATCGGTTCTTATGTTTCTTTGGATTGCTTCAAGAATTCATTCATAGGCGTGAGCTGGGTTCGGAAAGAGAGAAACAACGAATGTGATCGGCATGCAATAGGATTTGATACCGATAGCAGAGTTTCAGTTATCCGATTGTATTCACAAGGAGAAATGAACATTCTGGAAGGTGAAGTGAACAAGATCTTAGCAGGCATAGGATATAGGGCAAGCAGAAAAGCGCAGCTCTATACCGAGTATCGTTATTCGAAGCCTGCATTCAGGAAAAGCTCCGTATTTAATGAATTCGAGATCAATTCTGCGCAGCAGCTTCGCGTTGGAATAAATTGCGTATGTATCGAATTGCTAAGAATATCAGGTGAATACTCACTGCTTAATAAAAGTGCTGTATCACATAGGGTGCATGGGGAAATAAGCTCCCGAAACATTAGCATTGGATATATTTATGGTTCTGGTTATGGGGGAAGTGAGAATTCTGTTATTGTGAATATGAAACTAGCCATCGCGAACCGATTTCGTCTTGGCGCTGGCGCACGATACTCGAAGTATAGTTTGTCCGAAAGATTGCATGTAAGCGATGAGAGTATTACTACACATATAAATTGCAGCTACAGATTCATGAGGAATTGGGATCTTTCAGCTCGTGTTGAGAATTATAAGAACAAACATTATGAATATGACACAAGGGTTGTCATAAACACAACAATTCTCTTTCATCAACACAAATAAATGGGGGAGGAAAAATTAAAAGGAATGAGAATTCATTTAACGGAGAGAAAGATTTAAGACGCCGACATGCTCGGTATTTTATTCCCTTTCTATTTTCCGGTTTTGTTTTAATTCTTCTGCTGGCAGTTTCAATCATATCAGCAAAGAAAGAGGGGCGATTCCAGCATCGGATTCACCTTGAGAGGGAAATTGATTGTATCGAGTGCCATGCTACTGTCGAGAGTAGTGATGCGGCTTCAGACACAATTCTCCCATCGGCTGAAATCTGCCTGGAGTGTCACGATGATTTGGGGGAAATCAAAACGCTCGTTCCGTTGGAACGTTATATCATTTTCTCACATGAAACTCATCGAAAGAGAAAAGCCGAGTGCAAGGCATGCCATCTAGTAAATGACACACTTGAAGTTGAACTTCCTGAGATGGAAGTATGTCTTGATTGTCACAATTACATTGAAACCGGGAAGGAATGTAATAGCTGTCATGGCACATTTCTTGAAGAAGGACTTATCCCGGAATCGCATGAAGTTGCGTGGCTCCGATTGCACAAGATCCAGGCACGCGTTGATCAAAATCGTTGCGAGATGTGTCACGAGCAATCATTCTGTCAGGAATGTCATCAAGGAGACATTGAAACAACTCCTTCTCACAGAAGGGATTTCATTTTTGAACACTCCATATCTGCACTGAAGAATGAGAATGATTGCAGGAGCTGTCACGAAATAGAAACATTCTGCCTTGAATGTCACCGGGAGCAAATGATAATGCCAATTTCACA
>SOKD01000323.1 GCA_004376305.1 Candidatus Cloacimonadota bacterium
AACCTGTCCTCAAGAGAAGCGAAGAAATGACAGTAAAGATAATTAAGATACATTACACTATGTTCCGATCTTCCACGAATGGAGGTATTCCTCTTGTTCTTTAGTAAGTTTATCATACCGCACCTTAAGACATTTGAGTTTCAAACGCGCAATCTCTATGTCTATTTCATCCGGAAGCTTGTAAACTTTCTTGCCAAGGTAACTTCCATCCTCCGTTAGATAGACTACTGCTTTCGATTGGTTTGCAAATGACATATCCATGACGCTTGCAGGATGCCCTTCTGCAGATGACAGGTTTACCAATCTTCCTTCAGCAAGCAGGTACACCTTCTTTCCACCTTTCAGCACATACTCTTCAACAGAAGGTCTGATTTCTCGCTTTGACTTTGAGAGTTTTTTCAGCCCTTTTTTATTTATTTCAACATCGAAGTGTCCGGAATTTGCAACGATTGCTCCATCTTTCATCTTCTTAAAGTGTTCGACATCTATTACATTGATATCACCGGTTAGAGTAACAAAAAGGTCTCCAAGCGGTGCAGCATCTTTCATGGGCATAATTCTAAAGCCATCCATGATAGCTTCAAGTGCCTTTATGCCGTCAACTTCGGTTACGATAACATTTGCACCCATCCCTTTCATGCGCAGCGCTAATCCTCTCCCGCACCATCCATAGCCTGCAATAACCACTGTTGAACCGGCAAGAAGATAGTTTGTTGCTCTCAAGATGCCATCGATGGTACTCTGTCCGGTTCCATATCTGTTATCAAAAAGATATTTTGTCTGCGAATCATTGACAGCAATAATAGGATACTGCAATATTCCTTTCTTAGCCATACTCTTGAGACGAACCACACCCGTTGTTGTTTCTTCAGTACCTCCTATTATTCCATCAAGGAGTTCTTTCTTTTTTATATGAAGTGTTGAAATAAGGTCAGCACCGTCATCCATAGTTATGTGAGGTTTCATGCTCAGTACAGCATCGATATGCTTGTAGTAAGTTCGATCAGTTTCTCCCTTGATGGCAAAAACAGGAATACCATAATCTTTTACCAGTGATGCTGCCACGTCGTCCTGGGTGGAGAGCGGGTTGGAAGCTGTCAATGCTACTTTTGCACCACCCGCTTTGAGTGTCCGCATAAGGTTCGCTGTTTCGCTGGTAACATGAAGGCAAGCAGCGATGCGTAATTCTCTAAATGGTATCTTTTTGGTGAATTCCTTTCTTATTAATTGAAGAACAGGCATGCTTTCATCAGCCCATTCGATTTTGAGTTTTCCACTTTTTCTCAACCTGGTATCTTTTACATCATAGTCCATGAATGCTCCTTTCTGAATTATAACAGCGCTTGCTTTAGTTCATTGATTTTATCAAGTTTTTCCCAGCTAAATCCCTCCTTGATTCTACCAAAGTGCCCGTAACATGCAGTTCTCCTGTAGATAGGTCTCCGGAGATCGAGTTTACTGATAATACCGCTTGGTGTGAGATCGAATATATTTCGAATTGATTTTGTAATAGTGCTATCACTCACTTTGCCAGTTCCAAAGGTATCAATGGAGACACTCACCGGTTCATCTTTTCCAATTGCATACGATAGCTGTATTTCGCATCGTTCAGCAATGCCTGCCCCAACAATATTTTTTGCTACATATCGCGCAATGTATGTGGCAGATCTGTCAACTTTTGAGGGATCTTTGCCGGAGAAGCATCCTCCACCATGTCTCGCAAGTCCACCGTATGTATCCACCATTATTTTTCTTCCCGTAAGACCTGTGTCGCCTTGGGGACCTCCAATGACGAATCGCCCGGTAGGGTTGATGAAGAATTTTGTTTTATCGTCTATCATATCTTCAGGAACAACAACCTTAATTACCTGTTTAATAATGGCTTCTCTGATTTGTTCTTCTTTTGCAGACGGATTATGTTGAGCGGAAATTAAAACGGTATCTACCCGTATCGGTTTGTTATCTTCATATTCCACAGTTACCTGCGATTTGCCATCAGGTCTAAGGAAATTCAGAGTCTTTGTTTTTCTCACCTCAGCTAACCTTCTCACCAATTTATGAGCGAGCAAAATAGGGAGGGGCATCAATTCTTCCGTTTCGTTAATTGCGTATCCAAACATCATTCCCTGGTCACCGGCGCCGCCTATGTCAACGCCAAGAGCGATATCTGATGATTGTTCCTGAACGCATGTAAGAATTGCGCACGTTTCATAGTCAAACCCAAGAGATGGATCCGTATATCCAATATCCCTTACCAGTTTTCTCACAACATTCGGGATATCGACATAGATTGTGGTACTTATTTCTCCGCCAACTATAACGAGTCCCCTCGATATAAAGGTCTCACACGCCACTCTTCCCTGTGTGTCCTTCTCCATTATAACATCGAGAATGGAATCCGATATCAGGTCGCACATTTTATCGGGATGTCCTTCTGTAACAGATTCGGATGTTAGCAGTCTTTTTTCAGCCATTTTAATCCCCTTTTTCATTTTGCTTTGTACGTTCCTCGTTGAAATGCACAATGGTGGAGAAATCACCAATATTGAGCATCTGGTTTGCGCCTTTCACTACGGATGAGCTTCCAATTATTGAATTGACAAGGTTGCACGATTTTATCACCGAGTTATCGTAAACAATACTGTTGGAAATTATTGTGTCTTCTATAATACATCCGTCCGAAATGCTTACGAAAGGTCCAATCGTTGATCCTTCTATGGTAACTCCATTACCGATAAAAACAGGTGGTTTGACAGGGGAACCTTCGATCGCCGTGGTATGATGATACTTCTCGAGGAGGTACCTATTTGTAGCCAGCAGCGTTTCTGGCTTTCCACAGTCGAACCATCCCTGTACCTTGAAAACACTCATCTGGTTTCCCTGCTGCACAAGATAGTGAAGAGCATCCGTTAATTGTATTTCACCTTTTGTAGTAATCCCCCGGGATATAGTATATTCCAGCGCTTGGATGAGTTGCATGGATTGTTTGATAAAGTATATTCCCACGATGGCGAGATTGCTCGGGGGCTTATTCGGTTTTTCCACCAGATTCTGTACTCTATCCTGTTTCATCTGAACAACGCCAAATCTACTCGGGTCTTTAACTTCTTTTACCCCAATAAGAGAAATATCACTTGCTATGATAGCGGTGAGGTCCGCTTCAAAGAGCGTATCACCAAGAATGATGAGCATATCATCATCCGGCTCTATGAAGTCCTTTGACAGGTAAACAGCATGTCCAAGTCCCCGTTGTTCTTCCTGGTAGACAAATTGGGCATTCAGTGAATAATTATCCTGGATGAATGTTTCTATTTGCTTACCGCAGTGACCGACAATAAAAATGAATTCATTGATGGGAAGGTTGAGGAGTTCATCGATAATGTAGCTCAGAATGGGCTTACCGGCAATGGTGAGTAAAACTTTTGCTTTTGTAAGCGTATGAGGTCGTAAACGTTTTCCAAATCCTGCAACCGGCAGGACTGCTATAATATTTTCCATGTTACTGCTTTAATTTCGTTTTTAGTTCGTCAATTCTTTTTACCGGCGTTGGGTCAACATTGAGCAATGCGGAAAGGTAGAAACTGAGAAAATCTCCTTTGTATAGCAGCGTAAATACTTGCTCTAATTTACTTTTTCCTTCTGCGCAAATAGTTGTTATGTTCCCAACAGCATTTTTAAGTATATGAGCTGTTATCTCAAATCGTTTATCTATCTGTTTGTTCTCGAACAATGGAGCTCTTAAGAACATCAAATGCATTTTCTTTACCAATGTGTGGGGGAATTCGAGGCCTACTATTTCATTGTGGTTTGCCTCGGGGAGTACATTTATGTGAATAAATGTTTTGCTGTTTTCGTTTATTTGTGTTTGCCAGCGAAACGCCACTGATCTGAGTAAAGTGCTTATGTATACCAGCGGTATACGCTCTTTGAGCTGTGCTGCCAGAATGGCTATTTCATTATTGTCCTGCTGCAATGTAGCACGGAGCGAGGTGAGGAGTTCTATGAGGTCATCAATTGCAGTATCTTCTACAGGAATATTGAAGCATTGCCTGAGGAATCCTAACATGGAAAAAAAAGAAAATCCAAGAGCGCTTCGAGGAGGGTATCCTTGTGGGAAAGTTATTGCAGGAAGCCCATGTTCATGTGCCATCTTTTCTATTGTTCCATTGCTGGTAAAGACAATAATCATTGCCTTTCTCTCGATTCCTTCGCGCATTGCAGCAATTGTTTCCTCTGTATTTCCTGAATAACTTGAAATAAGCAGCAGGGAGCGTTCATTGACGAAACGGGGAAGTTCATATCCCCTGTTCACCAGAACCGGAAACATACTATCTCCGAATAACAGATCCCCGAGCAAATCTCCCGCAATGGCTGAGCCTCCCATACCGCATACCAGGATTTGCGAAGGCTTTCTGTACAGAGAAGTAAGTGGCACTTTTCCGTTTTTCCATGATTGCTTTATTTGTTCAGGAAATTCAAGTATTTTTTCCTTCATTCTGGAAATATCATTTGCGTTGATTATCACCTGGTTTCTCCTTTGTGTTCGCATCCTGAGCGTCTTCGACAACTCCCAGTATAAGTTCCTTTATCACCGGTAGTTTTGTATTGATAATTTCACACAGGAAGGCTCGTACTTCTTTTGCAGTAGAAAACATCAGGCATTTTCCTGCAATTGTCTTTGCTTCTTTCAGGCTGAGTGTCCGTATCACTTTCTTTACTTCGGGTATTACCATCGGAGAAGTACTGAGTTCATCGACCTCTACTCCAAGGAGTACTGGTATGGCAAGAGGGTCTCCCGCAATTTCCCCGCATACTCCAACCCATTTGCTGTTTCTATGGGCAGCTTCAATGATTGTTTTTATTGTTCGCAATACTGCGGGATGGAGATGGTCGTAAAGTGATGCCACACGTTCATTGGTTCTGTCAACAGCAAGGATGTACTGCGTGAGATCATTGGTGCCGATGGAGAAAAAATCAGCTTCTTTTGCAAAATCGTCAGCAAGAATTGCCACTGATGGAATTTCAACCATGATTCCAATCTCCATATCTTTATCAAAGGGGATACCTTCCCTCTCCAGCTCGTCAGCTACTTCCCGTAAAATATTTTTTGCCTTTATAATTTCGCTCAGGTCAGAAATCATGGGGAACATAATCCTTACCGTATGCCGTTCACTTGCGCGTAGAATTGCACGCAGCTGTGTCTTAAAGAGATCCTTTCTGGAGAGCAGAAAACGTATTGCTCGCCAGCCAAGGAATGGATTATTCTCCGGATAAGCGTTTTCAAAGATTTTGTCACCACCAAGGTCCAGTGTTCTGAATATAACCGTATCGGGATACATGCTATCGACGACTTGCTTGTATTCGTTGTATTGCATTTTCTCATCCGGAGGTTTACCTTCGGTCAGGAACAGAAATTCAGTTCTGAAGAGCCCAATGCCGCGTGCACCGTGATTTTTTGCGGATTCAGCGTCATCAGGAAATTCGATATTAGCAGAAAGATCGATTGAATGACCATCAACAGTGGTGGCTGGAAGGTCTTTCAGGCAAAGGAGTTCTTTTTCTATATCGAGAAGATGTTTTCTTTTTTTCTCGTAGTTTTTAAGCGTTTTCTCACTCGGATTAATGACAACAACACCTGAATATCCATCAACGATAATTTTTTCTCCCAGCGTTATTTTATTTGTTAGTTCTCGTAAACCAACGATTGCCGGGATTTCAAGTGCTCGTGCCATAATCGCGGTATGAGAATTCTTACCTCCAAAATCAGTAAGGAACGCGAGAACCTTTTCTTTTTCAAGCTGTGCCGTATCAGAGGGTGAGAGGTTCCTTGCTACAAGAATCATATTTTCAGTAAAAGAAATAGATTTATCCTGCTTGTCAGTGAGATTTTTGATTATTCTTCTTGTTACGTCTTTGATGTCAGAGGTTCGTTCCCTCAGGTAAGGATCATCGATCTCTTCGAATTTTGCAAGTAATCCATTGCTTATTTCAAAGATAGCCTGGGTTGCCTCTTTTCTTTCCTCCTTAATTTTTTTTATCGTTTCGTCAAAGATCCATTCATCTTCAAGTGCAAGTATCTGAACGTCAAGGAAATTTGCCTTGGTAAAACCAAGCTTTTTTACCAGACCCTTTTTGATTTCGAGAAGCTGCTTCTTTGATTTCTTAATTGCCTGTTTGAATCGTATAATTTCTTTTTCCGTATTCTCGATAGGTTGTGTGGTTCCCTTGAGCAGTATACCAGTTTCTTCATACAGGAATGCCGGACCGATTGCAATTCCAAAAGAGACAGCAATTCCCCTTAAAATCGTATCATTCTTCATCAAACTTTCTCACCGTAACAAGTTCAAAGAGAGCAGTAATTGCTTCCTTCTCATCAACACCATCAGCAATGATACTTATGGTGCTTCCCATTTCTGCAGCAAGCATAATAACACCCATGATGCTCTT
>SOKD01000295.1 GCA_004376305.1 Candidatus Cloacimonadota bacterium
GGGTATTAGGGAAGATTTTTAAGAATCCGTTTAGTCTCCTCATACCCTGCAACAATAGCTTCCTGGGCTCGATTGAATTCAAGAAATCTGATATGACCCAGGTCTGGTTGAATCAGCAGGTCGGGAGGATCTGTTTTCAGTCTTGCAGTGGTAATCTGGGCCTCCATTATATTGATCGAGTTTATTATTATCTCAAAAATGTTGGGCACAGGTTCTCTGGACATCCATTGCCGTAAGTGCGTTAACGCCGGGATATCAAGCGTATCGAATTTTTTGTGCAGGGCATCCAGTATTCCGCTCCCTTTGGTGGAGTCATACGCAGTTCCTGTACCCGGGGTAAATACACCGCGATTGGGGATGGGGGTTTTTCTTGTTCTCCTCTTCGCAATAATACCGTGGTTGAGATTAACTGCTATAACAAAATCAGCACCCATCTTCCTTACAACACTCACGGGAACGGGATTGACCAATCCTCCATCGACCAAAATCGCACTGTTTCTTTTTACCGGAGTGAATATTCCAGGTATAGATATACTGGCCCTTACGGCCTCAATGATGTCCCCATCTCTAATAATCACCTCGTTTCCGGTGGCAAGATCGGTCGATACGGCGCAAAAGGGGAGGTGGAGATCTTCAATGTTTTTGTCTCCTACATTGCTTCGGATAAATTCAGCAATTTTATTACCGTCGATCAATCCGCACTTGGGGAAAACGACGTCAAGTAAAAAAGTAATCTTTTTCCAGTCTAACTGGAGGACAACGTCCTTGAGGGAGTCGATCCTGCCGGAGGCATAGACAGCCCCTACCACCGCACCGGCACTGGTTCCGGCAACATAATCCAAACGTATGCCAGCCTCATTCAGAGCCTTAATCACCCCAATATGCGCCCACCCGCGGGCAGAACCGCTGCCAAGGGCTAAACCTATCTTTCTCCGCAATTCCTCAACCCCTTTTTAGACAGGATAACAGGATATACAAGATTTTTTGATTTAAACAATAGTTCGGTACTAAGGTTTACTTTCTTTGCTATTATTCATTCAATAATCATCTGGCTATTTGTAGATTTAGAACGGGTTTGAAATGAAAAGCTATTTTCAGGATACGAACTTATGATATACAGGATTGGCATTAACTCTTTTTTTATTAAATCACGTCAATCCTGTAATCCTGTCTGAAATATTAGTCATTTCTCGGGAGATGAGAGTAACTGCACCCAATTCAAAACCCAAAATGTAACATCTCAATATGTCTAAGCATTCCGACTGCTTTCCCCTTTTGCAAAGGGGGATTGAGGGGGATTTTTTCAAATACAGCCTGGGCTTTTTGAGAACTTAACCCTAAATCACTAAACCTATTATTCCGCCGGTTCCTGTTTTTCGAGACGCTTCAGCCTCTTTTCAATCTTGCTGATGTCTTCTTTTGTGGCCAAATTCATTTTCCCCAGAACCTTCTCCACTATGCCTTCTATCTTTGTCTCCAGGTCTTTTTTAGCTTTTTCGGACTTTTTCACCAGCTCATCGACCAGCTCTCTCCCTTCCTTCTCAGTCATCTCTCCTTTTTCCATTAACTCCTTGGCTATTTCCTCGATTTTATCTCTGGTCATGGCGGCCAGTCCTACCCCTGTCAGCATAGTCTTCTTGATAATATCAAACATGATTTTGCTCCTTTCTAAAAATATTGTGAACTCAGTTCGCTTCGCTCATCCCGCTTGTAGCGGGAGAATAATGGAATAATGGAATGATGGAATATTGGGTTTCTATTCCACCTCATTCTCATTGAAAAACA
>SOKD01000154.1 GCA_004376305.1 Candidatus Cloacimonadota bacterium
TCCGAGACAGTTGCTTTGATGATAATATTCCTTATTTTGCCTTTTTCTGTTTCCGTTCTTGCCTCGAGTATGGAGGGTCCGATAGTGTCAGTGATAAAACTCTCTCCTGATGCAGTTCTTAAGAGGAAATCATTTGCTGTTCCAAATTTCTGGATCTGGGCTTTTGAATATCCTATCTTGATGAGTGCTTCCCTTATTTCTGATGTTGAGATTGGTTTCTCGAAATGAAGCTGGATCAATGTGCCACCTGAAAAATCTATGCCATAATTCAATCCACCGCGGATGAAAAGCGAAATAATACCCACTGCAATGAGAACAAGCGATAGGATAAATGATTTTTTCCGTGCACCTATAAAATCAAAGTTTGTTTTCTTTAATATCTTTATCATGCAAATCTCCTCTTTCTATATGGAAATCCGCTTTATCTTCAGAAACGATATCCCGAAGTCGAAGATCATTCTGGTTACAAAAATTGCAGTGAAGAAGTTAGCAAGAATGCCAATGGCGAGTGTAATTGCAAAACCTTTAATAGGTCCAGTTCCAAAGAAGTAAAGAATCATGGCAGTAATGAACGTTGTCACGTTTGCATCGAGAATGGTGACGAATGCTTTCTTGTATCCCGAAGAGATGGCAGCGCCAGTGGTTTTACCAAAACCTAACTCTTCTCTGATTCTTTCGAAAATGAGAACATTCGCATCAATAGCAGCTCCAACGGTGAGCACAATACCTGCAAGTCCCGGCAGAGTGAGGGTGAATTTAAAAGCCGAGAGTACTGCGAGAATGAAAAGGAGGTTGAGACACAGTGCGAAGTCAGCAATGAGTCCGGAAAGCCCGTAGTAGATGAGCATAAAGACGATTATAATTGCTCCACCGATGACGATGGATCGAATTCCCTTTGCGATGGAGTCTGCTCCAAGCGAAGGTCCTACAGATCGTTCTTCAATAATTCTAACCGGTGCAGGCAGAGCACCCGCCCTCAGAATTATCGACAGGTCTTTTGCTTCCTCCATAGTAGAATTTCCAAGGGTAATCTGAGAGCGACCACTTGGAATTCTTTCTCTTACAACAGGATCAGATTGAACAATGTTATCGAGAATGATTGCAATCTTCCTGCCAATGTTTGCTCCCGTAATTGCTGCCCATTTTGAACGCGCTTTTCTTGTCATCGTAAGGTCAACTTTAACACCCATCGGATTATTGGAAGTGCCAATTCCTGCATCCGCTGACAGAATTGCTGCGCCGGTGAGCACTGCTTCAGCATGGACAAGATAAAGCGGGAACATCCTTCTTCCTTCTTTTTCCTCTGGCTTGCCCCATAAAAATTCTCTGTCTCTTGGAATACTTTTCTGCACATCCTCCCTGTGCAGATATTCATCAACTTCGCCTTTGAAATCAGAAAAAACGTAATAGTTGTACTGAATGAATTCAATATTTGACAGCAAAGGCATCATTTCAGGAATTGAGGAGTCTTCGGAAGCGATATCTGCCAGATATTCATCAATTCTTGAAAGGAGATTCTGTTGCGCTTCTTTGTCTGCGACAATCCTGAATTCCAAAAGTGCAGTTTTTCCAATGATATCTTTAGCTCGTTTTCTATCCGCAACTCCCGGAAGCTGAATCAGAATCCTATCAGAACCCTGTTTTTCAATGGAGGGCTCCGTTACGCCGAATTGATCAATTCTATTTCTAATAATTTCAAGGGCTCTGTCCGTTGCGCCCTTCTTTTCTTCATCGCTGAGCTTTGATTTATCCACTTCGAGAATGAGATGCATACCTCCTTTAAGATCAAGACCAAGATGGATGGATTTGTCTTCCAGAATTTTTCTCTGTCCTGGCTCAAGATTGGCGAGTTCTTCGTTTGACATTTTCGTATAACGGAACGTATACGATAGTTGCCATAGAGCTGATATAAGTATGATGAAAAAAAATATAAATTTCCATCTGAGGTTTTTTTTCATTAACCAGTCCTCCCTTTAACTCAGTGCAATCGCTGGAATCTATTTAAAAATGGATTGTCCCTTTCCGATTATCTCATTGAGAGCTTCCTTGAAGTAATTTACGTTGTTTGTTTTGTCAAGAGGAAAGCTATCTTTGTAGAATTTCCATGATTTTCGAATCTCATCGCCAATGAGCTGGGCAAGATTTCCCTGTCTTAAACCTATTTCAACCTTATCACCGTGATAGAGCAGTATATCTTTTACCAGAGAACGCGCCAGGCGTTTTGCTTCTTTGATATTCTTATCTTCTTCGGTTACCGGCTCTTCCTCAACGGCGATA
This sequence comes from Candidatus Cloacimonadota bacterium, assembly GCA_004376305.1. GTDB lineage: Bacteria > Hydrothermota > E44-bin80 > E44-bin80 > E44-bin80 > SOKD01. The sequence goes on from SOKD01000154.1 coordinate 2,278, forward strand.
GCCTCTGCGCTTTCTTCTGCAAGTTCTTCTTCCATGCGTACTTCTGTTGTCAGTGTTTCAGTGGTTGGTGTTTCTGGTGTCAGTGTTTCAGTGGTTGGTGTTTCCGGTGGGGGAGTTTCCAGAGATACGGTTCCCGTTTCAGGTGTTTCAATAACAGCGGTTTCAGTTACATGCTCATCCATTGAATGATCAGAGGGTTCTTCGATTATGGCTTCAGGTTCGTCCACAACGGGTGCGTCTGGCCCTTTCTTCTCTGCATCATACGATTTCTGGAGTTTTTCCCACAGTTTGCTTCTTTCTTCAGCGGTTGGTGTTTTTGTTTCGATGCCCTCCGGAGAAGTATGACCGGGAGTAGATACCACCGCTTCTTCCGTAATTGTTTTCTCAAGATGCGGTGGTTGAGGTTCTGTATCGAAAGCTCGCTTCTTATCTGGTTCGGATACTGCTTCTTCTTCTACCGGTTCAAGATGAATATCCAGCGGGGCTCTGTATATTGAAAATACATTCGAGCATGAGGGGCATTGTACATGAGCACCGCCAACCGGGATAAATTCTTCATTTACTTTATATTTTTTCTTGCATTTTGGGCAATCAAAAGTCATTTCATTCTCCCTTCATTTTTACTATAGTAACCGATACGGAAAATAAAGTCAAGCAAAAAATTATTCTGAAGGGACTGGTTTACATAAGCACTTCAGATAAGCGAAAACAGAAAGAAGTTGACATGCAGTGACGATTATGATATGAATAGAGATGAGAGAGAGGAGGAAATAATGAAAAAAACAGGTTGTGTTCTTTTTTTTCTTTTTTTGAGCTTTAATCTTTTCGCCACATTTGAAAATCCACTTTTTGTCCTCATTGATAATCCTACATGCGGCAACTACTACCGGGGTCAGTATGAAATAAGAACAAGAATGGAGCCTGTTGGTGGTATTCTTGCTGGAATATACGTAGGTATAACGGATAATTTTTCTATTGGTGTAAGTTACGGTGGCGACCATATTATTGGATACGGGGACGTCCAGGGGTACAAGAACCCGGGGGTTGAGGTCAGATTCAGATTGATAGAGGAAACGCTTGTCTATCCGGCGTTTGCACTCGGATTCTCTTCGCAGGGACATGGACCTCAGATAGAGAGCAGGTACAGGATTAAGTCCAAGGGATTCTACGGTGTTGTTAGTAAGAACTTCGATCTTATAGGGAATTTGAGCTTTCATGGAGGGATTAACTATTCACTTGAAGGAAGCGATGGGTGTAAGAATCCCAATGTGTTTCTTGGACTTGAAAAATCTTTCACACCGCTGTACAGTTTTCTCGCAGATTATGATTTTGCTTTTAATGAAGGTATTGATGCATACAAAGAAAATGGGTATCTTAATGTGGCATTAAAGGGTTATTTTGCACCACATATTTCTATTGAGTTTGCAGTGAGAAATCTGTTTCGAACAGGTGATGGGACAAATAATGATGGGCTGAACAGGATACTGAAACTCAGTTACTTTGATGGTTTTTGACCGATCGAGCATATCGTTTTGATCGTTTCAAACGTGCTAACGAATTAAGCGTTCCAACGAGCAAAAGGAACCATAATTGAGGTTTCACTTATGAATACCATTGCTGTAATTGGTTTATTGTGGGGTGATGAAGGGAAGGGAAAGATCGTGGACCTACTTGGTGAAGGGGCTGATATCATTATTCGCTATCAGGGGGGCACGAATGCGGGTCACACGGTTTACCATAATGGCAGTCCCCTTGTACTCCATCTTATTCCTTCCGGTATTTTCAATAAAAAGGTGATATGTGTTATTGGAAATGGATGTGTGATTGATCTTGATAGCCTTGATAAAGAGATCAAGCTCCTGGAGAAAGAGGGAATTGAGGTGAGAGGAAGATTGTTCATCAGTAAGCGTGCCCATGTGACATTCCCGTTTCATATCTTTGAGGATAAGAAATCCGAAAAGGAAAAAGGTCCAAAAAACCTGGGAACTACTTCGAGGGGGATTGGACCAACATATGTAGATAAATCTGCGCGGATAGGAGTCCAAATTGTTGATTTTCTGTATCCTGATGAATTGGAATCTAAGCTCAGGGTTAAATTCGATTCCAAAAGGGGGATGGCTGAGCAATATTCTGTTGCATCGATTATAGATGGATCCCTACCAATTGCTGAAAGTTTAAAAGAATATTTTATTGATGCCGTTCACTATATTAATGTCAAAATAAATGAGGGCAAGAAAGTTCTCTTCGAAGGTGCTCAGGGAACGCTTTTGGATATTGATCTTGGGACATATCCGTATGTAACTTCGAGCAATCCAACAGTCGGTGGAATATGCACCGGTACGGGTGTGCCTGCATCAAAAATAAAGAATGTTATTGGTGTTACAAAAGCATATGCAACACGGGTAGGCAAGGGGCCATTTCCCACTGAATTTGAGGAAAAGTTCCAGGAGCAATTTCGAACTGATGCATCTGAGTTTGGAGCAACAACAGGAAGACCTCGAAAATGCGGTTGGTTCGATGCCTTTGCTATCAAGTACGCATGCATGGTTAATGGCATTCAATCCATTGCCGTAACAAAGCTGGACTGTCTTTCAGGTATCAGGAAGATAAAGATTTGTGTTGGATACAGGGTAAGGAATGAAAAGCAGCTTGAGTCTTTTCCAGTACACCAGCAACTACTCTCGGAAGCCGTCCCGGTGTATGAGGAGTTTGATGGGTGGAGCGAGGATATCCGCGGTGTGAGGAGTGAAAAGGATTTGCCAGCCGCTGCTCTTGATTACCTGAAAGCATTGGAGTGCATTCTGAATGTGAGAGTTGTTCTTGTTTCAACGGGACCCGGGAGGGAGGATACAATAGTTAGAGAAGAGCTATGGTAATTTATGAATATACTTATCATAAATTGGCAGGACAGATTAAATCCTCTTGCCGGTGGTGCGGAGGTTCATTTACATGAAATTTTCAGCAGGATTGCATCGTGGGGGCATTCTGTAAGTTTACTGGTAAGTGGATTTCAAGGAGCAAAAAGAGAAGAATTAGTCGATGGGATGCAGGTAATTCGAAAGGGTGGCAGAAATACCTTCAATTTCTTTGTTCCCCATGCTGCCAAAGAAATTATTCGAAGAAAGCATATCGATGTTCTTGTAGAGGACCTTAACAAAATCCCCTTTTTTACACCTCTCTTCTTAAAAGTACAAACCATAGCCATTCTTCATCACCGTTTTGGCAGGAGCATTTTTAACGAGACTATCCTGCCTTTTGCGCTGTATGTTTATATTGCCGAATCGATGATTCCGTTTATTTATCGGCATATCCCCTTTGATGTTGTTTCAGAAAGCACAAAGGCCGACCTTGTTTCATCGGGTCTGAAAAGCGAATCAATTTTCATTCATTACAATGGTATTGATCTGACGCGGTATGCCGCGGGGAGCGAGGGGCGCATTCCTTTTCGGATTACGTTTTTGGGACGGGTAAAAAAGTATAAGAGTATTGAACATCTTCTCCTTGCAGTAGTTCGCTTAAAAGACGAATTCTCTCAGTTGCATGTAATGCTTGTTGGCGATGGAGATGCGCTTCCGGAACTCAAGCGAATTGCTGCTTCCCTGCACATTGATGACAGAGTGACATTTACTGGATTTGTTACGGAATCTGAAAAAATCAGGATACTCCAGCAGTCAGAAATTGTGGTTAACACCTCATCTCGGGAAGGATGGGGACTAACCGTTATTGAGAGCAATGCTTGCGGGATTCCCGTTATTGCTGCAAACTCACCCGGGTTAAGGGATTCGGTTAAGGATGGCTATAATGGTTTACTCTATCCATACGGTGACATTGACGCACTCACCAATGCGTTGAGAAATCTGTTGACTAATCGGGAACTCAAGCAGAAGATGCGCAAAAATGCAATAAAATGGTCGCAGCAATTCAACTGGGAAATATCTGCGAAAGGAATTCTTGATCTGCTGAGAAAGCGAATCAATGGTGAAATTTAAGCAAACAGTAGTTATTATTATTCGGTTTATCGTTGGCATTGGACTTCTCGCTATTTTGTTCTGGAAGGTGGGCACCGTTGAAATCCTTTCCAATCTGAAAAATATAGCTCACGGGTATA
>SOKD01000360.1 GCA_004376305.1 Candidatus Cloacimonadota bacterium
CACTCATTATCTCTCCTTTTTTAATGTGCTGTATCGTATTTCTTACTACCTTCCCATCCATAAACATCTCATTCTAAAAGAATATGCTTCTCTATCCCCCCTCTTTTTTCTTTTTACTTTTATAGTCTTTAATTGCTTCTTTGAGCGCATCTGCAGCAAGGTTTGAACAGTGCATCTTCTGTGGTGGTAGTCCGTCAAGTTCATTTGCAACAGCATCGCGCGATATTTTTATTGCCTTGTCAATATGCATTCCTTTTGCCATTTCAGTAACCATACTGCTCGTAGCAATCGCTGAACCACAACCAAAGGTTTTAAATTTGATGTCAATTATGATATCCTTCTCAACCTTAATAAACATTTCCATCACATCACCACAAACGGGATTTCCAACCTTTCCATACCCATCGGCATCATCTATTTCGCCAACATTCCTTGGATTGATAAAATGCTCCATCACCTTTTTACTATATCCAATATTTCCCATGCAATATCACCTTTCTTCTTTAAAGTGGTGAAAGCTTTCGTAATCTTCCTACCGTCTCCTTCACAGCTTTTACAATTGCAGGAATCTGCTTGATAGTATTTGAGGTTCCCAGCGTTAATAGCATTGAACCATGCGCTTCTTCATGCTTTAAGCCGATAGCCAGGAGGACGTGGGATGGTTCAAGGGTTTTAGAAGAACATGCCGAGCCTGTGGAAACCTGTATGTTATACATGTCCATATTCAGCACAATACTTTCACCCTCAATTCGGCTGAAACGGAAACTTGCATGATGAGGTAATCGTTTTGTTGAGTGACCGGTAAGAAAGCATTCATCAATCTTTAGTATCTCTTTAATAAGTCTGTCCCTGATCTTTTTAAGCTTTTCACTCTTATCCTTCATATCAATCATCGCAATTCTTGCTGCCTCTCCCATACCGGCAATTGCAAAAAGATTCTCCGTTCCGGATCTGAGTCCTCGTTCTTGACCACCACCAGGAAGAAGTGACTGGACCTTCACTCCTTTTTTGATGTATAAAGCCCCTGCTCCTTGAGGTCCATGTAAATCATTTGATGAAAGGGTCAAAAGATCAATTGCATCCTTTTGGACATCAACAGGAATATGTCCCGCAGCCGCTGTTGCATCCACATGAAGATACAATGCCTTATGGTGAATCATTTTACTTATTTCTCTGATAGGTTCAATGGTACCTATCTCATTGTTAGCATACATTACCGATGTCACCGTCGTATCTTCTGATAAAACATCTTTTATTTTTTTAACATCCACTATCCCATACGAATCGACGGGTACAAGAGTGAACTCGAAACCGTCTTTCTGAAGACTCTTCATTGGATTGAGTACCGAAATATGTTCGATTGCGCTCGCAATACACTTTTTTCCTTTTTTCACATTTCTTAGAGCAACCCCTCTGATTGCAAGGTTGTTCGATTCTGTCGCTCCGCTTGTAAATACAATATTTTCTGTACCTTCCGCATTTATGAGTTTGGCAACCTTTTCCCTTGCCTCTTCAATAACTCTCTTTGCTTTTAAACCAACCGAGTGAAGAGAAGAAGGATTTCCATATCCATCCTTGAGAAAACCCTCTGCGAACGCCAAAACGCTTGGATCTACAGATGTCGCTGATGCGTGGTCTAAATATATCTTTTTCATTTTTCCTAAAAGTTAAGAATGGCATCCGCATCAAGAGCAAGGTCATTGAGTGTCGCTGCTCCAACCACCTCAGCCCCTACCACGAAATCCCCCCGATCGATGCCACGCAGGTGGGTGCTCGG
>SOKD01000035.1 GCA_004376305.1 Candidatus Cloacimonadota bacterium
AAAAGGCAAACTCACTGCCCGTGAAAGGCTCCTCATACTTCTCGATCCGGATAGTTTTGTGGAATTGGACCGATTTGTTCTGCACCGGTGCAGGGATTTTAATATGGACGAAAAAAGGATTCTCGGAGACAGCCTTATCTCTGGCTACGGTAAAATACAGGGAAGACCCCTCTTCGTTTTTTCACAGGATTTTACCGTTTTTGGAGGAACACTCTCCTATGCACATGCTGAGAAAATGTGCAAGATCATGGACCTTGCGCTCAAAACAGGAGTGCCGCTTATTGGATTAAATGATTCAGGGGGGGCTCGCATCCAGGAAGGCGTTGTGAGCCTTGCAGGATATGCAGAGATTTTCTGGAGGAATACCATAGTTTCGGGTGTCATCCCGCAAATTTCTGCAGTTATGGGTCCTGCTGCAGGTGGAGCAGTCTATTCACCCGCATTAACTGATTTCATCTTTATGGTCAACAAAACCAGTCACATGTTTATCACCGGACCGGACGTAGTAAAAACGGTTACACATGAAGACGTGACTTTTGATGAACTCGGTGGTTCGCATATACATTCGACAAAATCAGGAGTTGCTCATTTCACCGCAGACAACGATGAAGACTGCCTGCTTATGATTCGAAAACTCTTCGAGTACCTTCCTCTCAATAACCTTGATGATCCGCCAAGAAAATCAATAGATGATCCGCCTGACAGAATGGATGATGCACTGAACACCATTATACCCGACAATCCTCATCAACCGTACGATATGAAAACAGTAATTACAATGATAATGGATAGGGAAAGTTTTCTTGAAGTCCATGAAAAGTATGCACCAAATATCATTGTTGGTTTTTGTAGGCTTGATGGAAATGTCATCGGTATCGTAGCGCAGCAACCAATGTTTCTCGCCGGCTGTCTTGATATCGATGCATCGCTTAAAGCTGCCCGATTCGTCAGATTCTGTGATGCGTTCAATATTCCTCTTATAACATTCGAAGATGTTCCCGGTTTCCTTCCTGGAATCTCGCAGGAACACGGAGGCATTATAAAACACGGAGCAAAACTGCTCTATGCTTATTGTGAAGCAACGGTGCCAAAGATCACGGTTATCACGAGAAAATCATACGGTGGAGCATATTGCGTGCTTTCTTCAAAACAGGTCAGGGGAGATATTAACCTCGCATGGCCAACGGCAGAAATTGCAGTTATGGGTTCAAAGGGCGCGGTTAATATCGTCTTCAGAAAGGAAATTACTGCGTCTGATGACCCTGAAGCACTCACCAAAAAACTCATTGAGGAATACGAAAAGAAGTTCTCGAATCCCTACATATCAGCTTCGCTGGGCTACATTGACGATGTAATAGAGCCAAAAGAGACAAGACTTCGACTGATTCAATCTCTCAAAATGCTTGAAAATAAACAATCGAAATTACCAAGAAAGAAACATGGAAACATACCCCTTTAGAAAGACAAGGAAAAAGGGAAAAGGAAAAAGTAACGTAGCCGCAGGCTTTACCCTGACAATGAGCAGTTTGTAGCCGCAGGCTTTAGCCTGCGTGTAAGAGAAATGCAAAAAGGAAAAGAGAGGGATGTTTAAAAAGATACTTATCGCAAACAGGGGTGAGATAGCAGTCAGGATAATAAAAGCCTGTAGAGAACTTGATATACGTACTGTTGCGGTCTTCTCTTCCTCTGATAGAAACGGGCTGCATACACAATATGCTGATGAAGCCATTGAAATTGGCCCTCCATCCCCTCTTGAAAGTTATCTTAAT
>SOKD01000153.1 GCA_004376305.1 Candidatus Cloacimonadota bacterium
AACAGGGAGAATCATCTTTCTTCCTGCTCAATGGGAACACGTTTGAGCAGGTGAAAGAAGTGAATGTCAAGGGAAATCTTCTTGCTGTTGCATGTGGTAAAGGACAGTTCAGGGTTGGGGTTCAAGAACTTCCTGCCGATACAGTACCGACAGATACCGTAACATATGAACCCGGACTTAAGCCCCAGTATCATAAAGGAAAGTACTTTACCTTACAGGTAAGTTCGAGCAGTATTCGTGAGGGTTCTGAAAAACTGTTAAAGGAACTCAGGGAAAAATCACTTCCCGTTTACATTGATTCTTCTCTGAAGAAAGAGGACCAGAAGGTGTACAGGGTCAAAATAGGAGCTTTTGAAACAAAAAAAGATGCTGAGCGGTTCAATAAAGGAATCAAAGCAACCTATAATCTTGATTCATGGATTCTGGAGCATGAAGTCGATCCATATTTTCTTAAAGAAGCAGGATTTGATATTAATGGAGATAAAAACGGTGAATTGCTCCTTCATGATGGAAGTACAATTTTCCTTTTCACGAACTATGATGGCGTACAGAAATCCGTTCTCGTCAAAAATATGGAAGGGATGAAATTCAGGGGAAAAGCGGTAACACTGCGAGAAGAAAGTGGTTTTCTTCTCGGGATATCCTTCCATGATGATTCAGTTCTTGCGATTAAATGGCTTGATGATAAGTATGAAGTGATTAGGAAGAATGTGCTGCATGAATAACAAACAATACGGGAATATTGCCTGCGCTGTTTGATGAGCACCGGAAAGAGCGTAATTATAAAAGATACTGGTGAGTGTTACCTCGAATGATACCTCTTTCCAGAAAAGAACCGATTGATGGCTATCTGAACGGTTTTATTAATTACGAGAGATACAAGTATTTCCCCAGAAAAGTAAACCTCAATGACTATAAAATCTTTCTTAAAAAGGCAGGCAATCCTCAACAAACACTTTCACCTTCGGTGCTTATTGCTGGAACCAATGGTAAGGGTTCAACAGCGGCAATTGTTTCCAGTATTCTAACCGCTTCTGGATACCGTGCCGGTCTGTTTTCTTCCCCGCACCTTTTTAGCTACCGTGAACGGATCAGCATAAATGGTAAACCTATCAGTAAAAAAAATTTCCGAAAATGTATCCGAATACTGAAACCCTTTCTCGATGAACCATACCAGAGGTTGCGGAGGACCTTTTTTGAGGTGTTAACAACAGCAGCATTTGTGCATTTTTCTCTTGAAAAGACAGATATCAACATCCTGGAAGTAGGACTGGGGGGAAGAAAAGATTCTACGAACGTTGTAAATCCCCTGGTTTCGGTTATTACACCGATAGGATTTGACCACACGAGAACATTGGGCACAATTCTCTCCAGTATTGCCAGAGAGAAATGCGGGATTATCAGAAACAATGGTACGGTCGTATCCTCGTTCCAGCACAAGAATGCTATGGAGACCATTGAACGAATTGTTAAAGAAAGGAATGCATACCTCTTTGCTGCAAAGCAGCATATAAGGATAGAATCGGTAACAATCAAGGATTCTGGAATTCGGTTTCGATACAATAATGAAGGTTATTTTCTTGCGCTTTCCGGAGCTTTCCAATTGGAAAATCTCAAGACTGCACTTCTGATAATTCAAATACTTAAAGAAAAGGGATTCCCCGTTTCCCGCGGTGCATTGCGAAAAGGACTCAAACAATGTGTGTTGAAAGGAAGGTTTGATATTGTTGAAAAAGATCCCCTTACCATTCTGGATGGAGCGCATAATCCTTCAGCAGTACGCAAACTGGTTACATCGCTGAAGGGGCTCTATCCCGACAGGAAACCGATATTCATTTTTTCCTGTCTCTCTTCGAAGGACAGGAAGGGAATGGCTGCTGCACTCGATAAAAGCGCTTACCGGGTGATTCTTACACGAATACATGCTGAGAGAGCAGCCGATATGTCTGACTTGAAGCAAGTGTTTGGAAAAGCCGCTGCACTAACAGATTCGATAGAAGGTGCTCTAAAGTTGGCTCGTAAGCTGTCAGATGTGGATACCGTTATCATGGTTACCGGTTCAATGTACCTTGTCGCGGAGGCATATGGAGCGCTTCTGGCAAAAGGATGATGGATAGATGGCTCACTCTGCGCAATATAATTATGAGCAAGACTTTTTCTTATTTTACGGGCAAAAAGATAAAGGAGCTGTAATGCAAAAGCTGCATTTCAGAGGAATTTTCTAACTATTTGATAATTATAAACTTAGAATAAACCGGGGTATTATCATGCAAAATATGCACTCTTTTTTGAGTAATAAAGAGCGAAAGAGAATGATAATTGTTTTTAAATCCTTAAAGTGCTTAACTTAAATATAATAGAAACCTAAGGGAACATAAAGGCACGAAAATTGCACATATATTGTTCAATAAGTAATTTGCAATACAAAGCATGCTATAGAGTGATAACAAATGTTCGAAATATTGAGGAGGATTAATGAAGAGAAGGATTTTTGGCGTAATGATGACACTATTTCTGCTGGTAGTAATGGTCTCTTTATTTGCTGCGCCGGCAAAGATACTCGTGTGGAATAATGACAGGGGTGAGTGCAAACAGGAATATCCGGATGTTGGAAGATGGGGAAAGGAAGCGCCTCATACAATTATTGTATGGCAGGACCCGAGAAGGGGTGATTATGACATATGGGGGCAAGTATTTGACAGTTACGGCAAAAAGATAGGTGAGAACTTCATTGTTAATGCGGGAGACAAGGATGAAGACCAGGTACTGGCGGCTGTATCCACACAGAAAGATTTAGACTTCTGTGTTGTTGTCTGGCAGTCCAGGCGTGGAGGGCTATGGGATATATATGGTCAGGTGGTCGGTAATGATGGAAAACTGATGGGTGAAATATTCCGGGTGAATGAACTTACTGATTTCGACCAGGTAAAACCGCGGGTGGAATTCTCTGATGACAAATTCTTTAATGTCTGCTGGCAGGATAATCGCAAAGAGAGCGAGAGCGGATGGGATATCTATGCACGGTCATTCATGACCGATGGTAACACGCCCGAACCCATAACCGGCGATTTCATGGTAAACAGAAGCGATAAGTACGATCAGCTCAGCCCCGATGTTTCTATTAGCACCCTTGCGAAGGAAAAGGCATCTATTCTCTGCTGTTTTACCTGGCAAGACTCAAGTAGAGGGTCGTGGGATATTTCCATGCGTCGCTTTGACATTGATGGAACGCCAATCGATAGTCGTGATACTCTCGTTGTTGATCCCGGTGTTGCGCCCGAATCAGAATCGAAGTATCCTTCTATTGGCAGCAACTTACTTGGTAATATGATTATTGCATGGGAAGATAACAGGCAACGGGCAGCCCAATATACAATTTTCTATCAAGTGATAAATGTTGATATGCAATTTATTGGTAAGAATCAAGCGGCTACAGGTACCCAGGATTCGACTCAGGCAAGAGCGTGCATAATGGCAACAAGCATCAATGAAGCATCCGTTGGTTGGACCGACAAGCGAAGGGGGAATTGGGACATTTTCGGGCAGCGTATTGAGCTCTCTGAAGGCTCACCAGTGGGATCGAATTTTGTGGTGAGCGACACAACGAATAATAATTCAAGTCAGATTTTCCCGGCAGTTGACAGGGGCAATATGTCTCAACCATTCCATTCCTTTACCTGGATGGACAACAGGAATCCGGAAGGATTATGGGATATCTATTTTCGGATAATTGATGATGTTGGTAAGCCGGCTACCGATGAGATTAAGGTTGGCAAGCTCTTTGGTGTTGAAACTTCCTACGATGATGATGAAGATTATGATGATGCTTCAACCCCTGCATGGAACGAGGACCCGCGAAAGGATCCCTCTGGATACGATGAAGAATCTGCTAAAGCAATGGTGGACATGCTTACCGAAAATAATATTGATGCTTTCTGGCAGATAACGGAGGTAGAGACTTTGCCGGTTCGTCCGCAGGGAAAAACACTATTGACGGATTATGATGTTGTAGTTATCGACCTGGGCTGGCGGCATGGAGGTACAAAGGCAGGTTCGATAACCAAAGAGGAAAGAGATGAACTGGTGAGTTATTTGGATGGGGGTGATCCTGTTATCATAACGGGCAATGATTTTGGAAAGCAATATGATGGAGAAATCCTCTACGATCGTTTCAACATTAAGTATGAAAACGATGGGAACATATGGACTACCGGTAATATCGATTCGCTCCATGGCAAGAAAGACCGTTTTACAAAGGGAATGAAGTTTAAATTCAATTACCAGGACACCTGTGATAATTATGTTGATAATATTTCCATGTCTGGAGCAGATACAATCTTCGAGGCCCATAACCCTCAAGAGAAAATATTCTTTCTCAGCGCAAGTGCTTACTCGTTTGCATGGAAAGGAAGAGCGCAGGGAAATACCGCTCATCTTACCTTTTCCATGACAGGTCTCGTCAGCAATGAACATCCCAATACAAACATCGAGCTCATGAGGAGACTGGTAGCATTTTGTGGTCAGCAGGTGGCGCCCGAACCCATTACGACGCTCAGGGTAACATCAACCGTGACACAGGGGGAGGGAGCAGCACGGCTCAACTGGACAGCCCCTATGAACCAGTATGTAGTTCCTCCTGACTCGGCACATGGCTATATTCTGAAGTTTACGCATGCAGATCTCTCTTTGCCTGATTCTGGAAAGATGCAGACTGATGCGGAATTTAATGCGGCGCTTACGTATTACCAAACATGGGAACCAAGGATTGGTACCAACTCTGAAGAGAAAACCATTCCTGGACTTCCACCGGGAGATTCCTTGATCTTTGCTATGAAGGCGTACGATATTGATGGGACCGATACTATGAATGCAACACTTGGTGATGAACCCATGGCAAGAATATATGGTGACACGCTAACACCTCATACGATTGTTGTTGGATTAGGTGGTGGGTATGTAAAAGATTTCATACTAAGTGAAATCCTCGATACAAGGGCAGTTGGATTACCGGGGAGCGGGACTGATTCGCTTTTCTTTACCTGGGATGCTTCAAACCTGTATGTTGGCTATGCACGGCATAACTGGAATGGTGGAGGAGATTTCTTTGTCTACTTCGATACGGAATCGGGAGGTGCGGACAGCACATTCCCTGAAAATGCGGGAGCAAGGAACAAATTCCCGGATGATTTTAATGGAGACTACTGTTTCAGGATTCGGTCCTATGCAAGTTATAATCTGTTTCAGGATAATGGCTCTAGTGACTGGAATATCACGGCTATCTCATACACGGGCGATTTTTCGGAAGACGATATAGTAAACAGCCGTCTATACTCTGAATTTTCCATTCCTTTCACTAACTTGAGTTACAATTCAAGTAATCCTCTCAAATTGCTTGTTACGTGTCAGGATGAAACCGATAATGACATCTGGGCTTCATTCCCGATAGAAAATGGTATTGGAAAGACGACAGACCTTCACTATTACTATTACTTTTCAAGCCTGCAAGGTGGTGTTTCACCACGAGAAGAAGGTCAAGCGCTTGCTATTGAGTTGACCGCATTCACTGCGACATGCAGAATTGACGGAGTGGAGTTACGATGGAGAACGGAAAGCGAGCAGGAGATTTATCAGTGGATCATTGAGAAGAAGGAAGGTGAATTGTTTAATGAGATCGGAAGGCTTGAGGCAGGAGGGACTTCTCAGACGCCACGGGAGTATGCATTTTTGGATACCGATGTTCTGTACGCCCATTCATACACGTATAGACTTCTTTACATAGATAGTCATGGGAAAAAGGTTTCATGCAGTTCCATTACCGTTCCGTTTGTTCCGTCCATCCCGAAGGCACCTCATCTGTATCCTGTTTCTCCTAATCCCGTACATTTAGATGCACAAATCTCTTTCAGTTTACCTGAAAAGGCTCTGGTTTCTTTAAAGATTTACGATATAACGGGGAGAATGATCAGAACGATTATTAATGGGACAAAAGAGCCGGGATTTTACACGACGATAGTACCGTTTGAGAAGTTTTTACAGGGGGTTTACTTCATAGAATACCAGTGTGAAAGCGAACGGCTTTTGAGAAAAATTACCGTACTTCATTAATAATTAACCATTCCAACAGTAAGGCTGTCAGCAAATCTGACAGCCTTTTTTTTGTCATTCATTACGGATTCACACGGAAACATGTGTTTTTGAGTAATGTGTAATTAAATAACGGTCGTTACAAGTAAAGCATTCACTAAAAAAATCTTGACAAGTAATTGCAATTTATTTATAATAAAAAACTGTATTACAGGGCCCGTAGCTCAGTTGGTTAGAGCAGCTGACTCATAATCAGAAGATCGTAGGT
>SOKD01000374.1 GCA_004376305.1 Candidatus Cloacimonadota bacterium
ATTCTGTCCCTATGATGCAAGGAAATTGGAAGGTGGGATCGCGAAAATTGAAGAAGCCCTCTGTCAGGGATGTGGTGGATGTGCGGTTGCGTGTCTTAACGGGGCTTCTCAATTGAAAAATTTCACACGGAAACAACTTGTTGCTATGGTGGATGAGCTAACATGAATCTCATGGGATCTTTTCAGATACAGAATCAATTCGTTCGCATTAATTGCCGCATTGAAGATGGATGGGAACCGCTGATACCGAGAAAACGCAATGGGTGGATTGTACAGCAGTTTGTGCAAGGTGGAGCTGATACTCAGGGGGAAAGATGGCTGAAAAGGTAGGTTCTGTCTTGGTGCTTGGTGGTGGTATTGCAGGGATTCAGGCTTCATTAGATTTGGTACAGCAGGGATACAAGGTTTACCTCGTTGAGCAAAAGCCGAGCATCGGGGGTGTCATGGCGCAGTTAGATAAAACATTTCCGACAAATGATTGTGCGATGTGCATTCTTGCTCCAAAACTGGTTGATACAGGACGCCATCCGAATATCGAGATAATCACCAATGCGGATATAGAAAAAGTGACTGGCGAACCGGGAAATTTTGTTGTTACCGTGAATAAGAAACCCCGGTTTGTGAATGAGGATGATTGCACTGGATGCGGTACGTGTTGGGATAATTGTCCGGTAAAGAACAAACCTCAAATTCCAGAAGAGAAAGAGATTGAAGTACTCAAAGATAATGTATTAGAAGAGATAAATAAGTTAATGGAGGTTTATAAGGATAAAAAAGGAAGTATCGTGCCAGTATTGCAAGATGTTAACCTTTTATACAGATATCTTCCCACTGATGTTTTGAAGCATATTGCGCAAAAGCTCGGGATTCCTTTAAGTCAGGTATATAATATAGCAACATTTTACAATGCCTTCAGTCTTGTACCAAAAGGGAAACAGACTATTCATGTCTGTCTTGGAACTGCATGTTATGTAAAGGGGGGGAGAAAGATCCTTGAAGCTTTCGAAAGAAATTTAAAAATAAAAGCGGGGGGAACAACTGATGACCTTAATTTCAGCCTTGAACTAGTCAACTGTGTAGGATGCTGCGGTCAGGCACCAGTTGTGACAGTTGGCGATGATATCTATGGTTATATGAAACAGAGCATGATTTCAAAAGTGCATGAGAAATACATGAAACAGGGAGGTACCCATGGCGAAGATAAAACCTGAAGATCTTGGAAAAATTAGCGAAAAGATAAAGAGAACTATACTTTTGAGAGAAGGTTCATACAGAATAAAGATTATTGTTCATATGGGTACATGCGGGATTGCTGCAGGTGCAAGAAAAATAATGACAGCATTCTTAAACGAGATTAATAATAAGGATGTGAAAGATATATTGCTCACAAACTCAAGTTGCGCTGGACTCTGTAGTCATGAGCCGATGATAACGGTTGAACTACCCGATCAACCACCAATTAAGTATGTTACTCTAACTCCCGAGAAGGTCAAGACTATCTTTGAGAAACATATTCTTGGAGGAAACATTGTTACCGAATATGCACTGTCTGTGGGGAGCGAGAGACAGCTGTAGGGAGATAGAATGAAAGAATATCGAGCACATGCGATGATCTGCACCTGTACAAACTGTATTTCAAATGGGGCTTTGCAGATAAAAGAAAAACTCGAGGAGGAGCTTATCAATCAAGGATTGCAAGAAGATATTCATGTTGTTCCAACTGGTGCAAGCGGTCTGTGTGTGAAGGGTCCGATTCTCATCGTTCAAC
>SOKD01000008.1 GCA_004376305.1 Candidatus Cloacimonadota bacterium
CGCCAAAAATTACCGTTCATACTAAGCTCGTTATCTTTGTATACATGATGCTCATATTTGACGGATTTTTTTTCTTTTTTATCTTTGAGTTTGATAATGTACTGATACATCAGGGAATAGCAGGTAAACTCTGGGCGTCACTGTTCCAATCAATAACAACGAGAACCGCAGGATTCAGCACCGTTGACATCGCAAGCTTGAAGGATGTTACGCTTTTTATGTTTATTTTTCTTATGTTTATTGGTGCATCACCCGGTTCTACGGGAGGTGGGATAAAGACATCAACATTTGCGGTTCTCATTCTTGCTGTGATTAATATGATAAGAGGCAGGGAAAATCTTGAAATTTTTAACAGCACTATCCCAAAGAAAATCGTGTATAAAGCAGTGGCGATCGTTGTTGTTGGAGCCTTCTTAATTTGCTTTGGCACCACTCTGCTCCTGATTACACAGAAAGATAGCTTAATAAATTTGCTTTTTGAAGCGACCTCTGCTTTCGGAACGGTTGGGTTATCAACCGGAACAACGTTTAAACTCACCGGAATCGGGAAGGTTATTATCGCGGTTCTCATTTACATAGGACGGATTGGACCGTTAACCCTTGCATATGCTGTTGGAAGATATAGGAAGAAACTCAAGAGGGAATTCCCTGAGGCACGGGTAATGGTTGGATAATAGAATAAATAATAAAAGAAAATAATGAGTAATCAAAGGAGTTAATATGAAAAAACAATTTGCTGTAATTGGACTCGGAAGCTTTGGAAGGAAGATTGCAATTACTCTTTCCGAAAAAGGTGCGGAGGTAATGGCGATTGATAAAGAAAGAGACAAAGTTGAGGACATAAAAGACAAAGTTGTCTCCGCAGTTGCACTTGATTCAACATCAGAAGATGAACTGAAGAGTATAGGAATTTCTGACTTTGATACGGTGATAGTTGCTCTTGGAGAGCAACAGGAAGCAGCGATTCTCACAACGGTAATATTGAAAAATCTTGGTGTTAATGAAGTAATTGCTCGGGCAATGAATGAATTATATGCGCAGATATTGAAAAAAGTTGGTGCTGATAGGGTATTACTGATCGAAGAACAGATGGCTGAACAACTCGCAAAGGCTCTTATTGCTCCGCAAATCATTGAAAACATTCCGCTTGCCAGTGGGCACCTTATTGTTGAAATAATACCAAGGCGTGAATTCATTGGAAAAAAAGTAAAGGAACTTAATTTCAGAAGCAAGTATGGAGTGAATATTGTTGCGATACAGAAAAAAGTTGAGGTGATCAATGATGAAGGCGAAACTGAAATAAAAATTAAAATCAATGATCTTCCAGGACCTGATGATAAAATTTCAGAAGATGAGACACTCCTGGTTGTTGGAAGTGAAGAGGAAATTGAAAAACTGGTAAAGGAGACTTCATAGGTGAAACATCAGGGGAGCAAGTGGAATAGCGCTAAAGGGCGAATCAGACATTTTGATTATCGACTTTCAATTCGAGTAAAATTAACATTAATTCTTATTGTCATCCTGCTGGTAATTCTTCCATTTGTTGCTGTATCACTTCATTACAACAATTTAAGCTACAATACAGTACAGGGAATGGAGCGGTTTTCAGAGATTGCAAGAATTTGTGAAACCATTTCCTTTTTTACGTTGAAGATTGATGGCAACCTGAAGAATTATATTGTCCTGCATGATTCACATTTCATAGAAAAAGCAAGGGAAGACCTGGTTTCCTTGAAAGAATTGGCTAATGATGCAAAGGAATTTGGTTTTCGTGATAATTTCACAGCGATTATCAAGGATATAGATAGGTATTCATCGCTACTTGATTCCTTGAAGATAGTTGTTTCTAAGGAGGAAATTCCAGCAAAAAGGATAGAAAGAGACCTCGCAAAATACAAGGCAAAACATGATAGTCTGATATCGGAGATTCTGCTTGCAAGAACAGAGGCAATTCGGGATTCACTTATGAAAGAATTGAAACAAACGTCTGAATCCTTTGATGTTTCCAAGATTTTTCTTGGCAAGGAGCAAAGTGCCAAGAAACAGCGGGCTATTATGCAGCTTGATTTAAGTAAAAGAGCAATTGATACGAAAAATGCAACGATCCTTGGAAACGCAAAGAGAAAACTCAAAGAGTATACCGAAATTGCAGAGCAGTATGCGAGTAAGGGCGCACGAAACATCTGGGTTGTTTTGCTCCTTACCATTGGTTTTGTTACCTATCTCATTATTGTTCTTCCTGAGCGAATTGTGATTCCAATAAGAAGGCTTTCAAATTTTGTTAAGAGAATTGAAAAAGGAGAACTGAACGCATCAATAAAGGGATTTCCACGAGATGAAATTGGGGAGTTAGTACATAATCTTTCAAGAATGGTGCATCAGGTTCGGAAGATAGACGGTCTTAAGACCCAGAAAATTCATGAAAGTGAAAGAAAGGTGAAATTTCTTGTCAATGCTATATCTGAAGGCGTTATTGTGTTGAGTGATGAGCTACGTATTCACTCGATTAATAAGCCTGCCATGAGAATTATTGGCTGTGATTCAGAGAAAATGGAGGAGAAATCGCTTGAGGGCATTGAATCTTTACAGCACATTAAGACCAGTCTGGAGGGCGTTTTTAAAAGCGGCGATAAAGTCGATGAACTTGCATGCAGGGGCAAAGATACAGAAGACTATACAATTAAAGTTTGGTCAATACGTGATGCAGCCGGTAAGGTAAGCGGTGTCATGCTTCTTTTCATAAAAACGGCAAGAGCATAAAATGATGATTAGAATTTTCTCCATACCTTTTATTCTGTCTGCTTTAATTCCACTTTCAGTAAGAAGCGACCCATTGCATAATTATTATATACAGCAGTCTCTTAACCCATTTCCCTTGAAAGCAATGAGAGCTGATCCGTTTACAAGGGATTTTTCACTACCGCAAAAATCAAGAGCTAACATTATTGTTACAAATACGTTACTTATTGCAGCCACCATTGCACTCGCTAATCCAGATGCACGAAAAAAATTCAAGGACAGGTGGGAATTGATAACGAGCCCAAATCATGCAAGCCCTCTCAATCAGGGACCATTCCATTTCAGAACCCTAAAGGAGGAAAGGAATCAGGAAACACAGGCAGATAAAGGTGTTCATTTTATGTACCATTTTCTTCCCATTAAACCATTATCATTCTTCTGTGAATATTTAATTGATGGATTGCCCTTTGTGTCTGATAAAAGAGCAAAACAGCAAGATTGGATTTCCGATGAAGCATTCTATCTTGCGACATTTTTAGTATTTTCTGCTGGATTTTTTGAAGAATACATTGATGGAAAAGAAAAAGATGAAGGATTCAGTACGTTTGATATTCTTGCAAATACATGCGGTTCGCTTCACGCAATACTGAAGCATGAGGGTTTTTGTGACAATGTATATATCTATTGGAGTTATCACGCGCCACCTGAAACATGGGAATGGCCCCGTTGGGACTATATGCCGGGTTTTGAATTCCATGCAATGGTGGACTTAAGCTCAATTGTCTTTAACAATAATCGTTCAGCTCCAACGCTTTTTACATGGTGGAGTGATAACATAGCATATATTCCTGATGTGAAGGAATTTGGGAATACTAATCCACATAAAAATGTTGGTTACAACCCGGAATAAGATTCTTTCCTTTCGGTATTATACACATTGAGTATCTGAAAAAGAGCACAGAAAGCATAAAGTGTTTCTTAGCATTTGCTACAACAATGTAAATGAGATAATATATGCATATAACTATTGTAGAATAATGTATAACTTCAAGAGTTGTGCTGAGAAAGCAAGAAAATCTGGCAGTCAAAGTTTCTGTATACCATTGATTGTAATTTTTTCAGTTTTTTTCGGAATATTTCATTTTTTTCTTGACAGCAAAATGAAATTGCTATACAATACCTTGTATTTTAAATCACACTAATACAATATATAGTATAGAGTTATAATACATTACTCTTAACATTTAAGTAAGCGAGGCATTGGATGTTATCAAAAATTAGAAAAAGGGACGGAAAAATTTATAGTTTTAACAAGGAAAAAATTACGGAAGCAATTTATAAAGCTGCGGAAGCGGTGGGTGGTAAGGATAAGGAGAAAGCAAATGCGCTATGCGATATAGTAGTCAGAATATTAAACTTAAAATTTAGTGAGGAGCACCCGCCGACAGTTGAGGAAGTGCAGGATATAGTTGAAAAAATACTCATAGAGTCGGGACATGCAAAAACTGCAAAGGCGTACATACTTTACAGGCAAAAAAGAACGGAATTAAGAGAATTTAAGAAAATCTTGCTTGGTGTTGAGGATGATATAAAACTTTCACTGAATGCAACTACTGTATTGAAAAGGAGATACCTCAAAAAGAATGAGAAAGGAGAAGCAGAGGAAACACCAAGTCAATTATTTCACAGGGTTGCACTCAATATTGCTTCTGCAGATGCTCTCTACGATGCAACATCGGATGTTAAGACAACCGAGGAGGAATTTAATGCAACAATGACTGCACTGGAATTTCTTCCTAATTCTCCTACATTGATGAATGCAGGGACGGAATTGCAGCAGCTTTCCGCATGTTTTGTTCTTCCGGTCGGAGATTCAATGCCGGAAATCTTCGATGCAGTAAAACATGCAGCAATAATTCACAAAACCGGTGGTGGAACCGGTTTTTCGTTCTCTAATATTCGTCCCGCTAATGATATTGTTAGAACAACAGGGGGGATAGCATCAGGACCTGTTTCATTTATGAAGGTCTTTGATTCTGCAACAGAAGTAATAAAACAGGGAGGAAAGCGCCGGGGTGCAAATATGGGAATTCTCAGGATTGATCATCCAGATATAATGGATTTTATTACATGCAAGAGAAAAGAGGGAGTTCTTAGCAATTTTAATATCTCCGTGGGTATTACCGATGAGTTTATGCATTCAGTTAAAAATGGAGATGATTTTTCGCTTATCAACCCAAGAAGTGGAAAAACTGTTCAAAAAATTAATGCAAAACAGCTATTTGACCTTATAAGCATGATGGCATGGGAAACAGGTGATCCGGGTATCATTTTTATTGATAGACTCAACAAAGACAATCCCACACCCACAATAGGAAAGATTGAGAGTACGAACCCGTGTGGTGAACAACCATTACTGTCCTATGAAGCATGTAATCTTGGCTCTGTAAACTTAGCAAAAATGGTAAAAAATGGAGTGATTAATTACGAGCGGCTCGAACGTGTGGTGAAAACAGCAGTTCATTTTCTTGACAATGTTATTGATATGAGCAAGTTTCCGCTTCCGGAAATTGAAAGGATGGTTCGGGGAAACAGGAAAATCGGACTTGGTGTGATGGGATTTGCAGATATGCTTATCCAGCTTAAGGTAGCCTACAATTCTGACGAAGCGGTTGGAATAGCGGAAAAGGTAATGAAATTCATATCTTCGAAAGCAAAGGAGGAATCAATACGAATTGCAAAGCTACGGGGCCCTTTCTCAAACTTTGATCTGAGTATTTTTGCAGAAAGGGGTGATCCTCCACAGAGAAATGCAACGCTCACTACAATTGCACCAACCGGTACTATCAGTATTATTAGTAATACATCGAGTGGCATTGAACCACTCTTTGCTATTGCCTATATACGAAATGTTATGGATAATACAGAATTACTGGAGGTAAACCCTTGTTTTGAAGAAGTTGCAAAAAATGTTGGTTTCTACTCGGAGAATCTTATGCGGGAAATTGCCAAGAAAGGTGCTATTCAAGACATAGATGAAATACCTGATGATGTTAAAAGGGTATTTGTTACAGCGCATGATATTGGCCCGGGCTGGCATGTAAAGATGCAGGCTGCATTTCAGAAATATGTCGATAATGCAGTTTCCAAGACAGTAAATCTACCACATATGGCAACACCCGAGCAGGTGAAAGAAGTATATAGTCTTGCGTATGACCTTGGCTGTAAAGGAGTTACCATATACCGCGATGGTAGCAAGAAATCTCAGGTTTTGAATATTGGTTCGGTGAACAGAAGCAGTGAGAAAAAAGACCCAAATGACCCGAGCCTTATTGAAGATCTTAAATTTCGCCTCGATGGAGAATTTTTCACGGTTGATTCTGAATATGCAGGTGGATGTCCGACGTGCGAGTTATAAATGCCAGTTCTCACCACAGTATTCTTTTGCATTATTGCATAGAATTATTGTAAAATTCAAGATAAGAGCTAAAGAAAAGAAATATAAGTCACTGATCTCTCTCATCTTATGTTTTTTTTGTTGCTTCCTCATCATCTGCTGGTCCTCTTAAGGTTCAACAATATCCTGAAGAAGAACAGAATCA
>SOKD01000302.1 GCA_004376305.1 Candidatus Cloacimonadota bacterium
TACGTCAGCATCTATTTCCCTCACCCTCTCGAGCATCTCAACTCCATTAATCCCTGGAAGATTGTTATCGAGAAGAATAAGGTGAATTGTCTTCTCAGAGAAAATCTTCAAAGCCTTCTCTGCACTATCAACAGTGATGACACTGTATCCCTCTTTTTCAAGACTCTTGCTGAGAGACCATCGTATCAGCTGTTCATCGTCGACAACAAGTATTTTCTCTTTTGTCATATATCATCCCGTCGTACTGCGAACCTCCCCCCTTTTCATTCGAACAACGCTCTTCTGCAGGGGAAATGAAATTTTGAAACAGGTACCCTTTCCCAATTCACTGCTAACGGAAATCCTCCCATGATGTTCTTCAACGATCCTCTTTGCGATACTCAAACCTAATCCTGTACCTTTATGTTTGCTTGTATAAAATGGTTCAAATACTCGATTCATTCTCTCTTTAGATATCCCTTGACCTGTATCGCTGATCTCCACGCTACAGAAATCTCCATCGTCATCAACAAAACTCTTCACCAACAATTCACCACCTTTTGGCATTGCTTGAATTGCGTTTAAGAGAATATTCAGAAGAATCTGCTGGATCTGGTTTGGATCAAGGTACAATTTTGGAAGCTCGGGTGATAAATGTTTGCCAAATACTATCTTTTCTGTATCCTTATGCTGCTGAACGAGGAGGAGTGTTTCACGAATAATGTTGTTTATTTGTATCCGCTTCCTTTCAGGCTCTGAAGGTCGGGCAAACATCAGAAGATCTGTAACCGTTTTTCGAATCCTATCGATCTGGACTTTGATTTCGGAAAAAATCTCCTTATTAGGATCCCCGATACGTATCTCACCGGAAATGACATCTATCGCTCCACTGATTCCAGCGAGTGGATTTCTTATCTCATGTGCAAGACCGGTTGCGATTTGTCCAATACTTGCGAGTCTTTCAATCTTTTCCATTTTCCGATCATTATACTCCTTTATCTCATCCTGCATCTCCTTTACTCTGTCCATCATAGAATTAAAGCTCTTTCCCAACATCCCGAATTCATCCTTCGTCTCTATATCAACCCGTGCTGCGATATCTCCCTGTTCCACCTTTTCCATCATGGTAGTAAGTTGCTTTACGGGTTTATTGACAAAAGTCGAAATAATCGTCCAGATCGCTATATACGCAATGATGAGAATCCCAACAGCATTTGTTAAAATAATATAATTCGTATCCAATCTGGATATAGACCAGATGGGCTGAAAATCAATTCCAAGAATCCCATTTATTCCGCTATTTATATGACATGATTGACACTCTTTCTTATTTTCGATCGGGGTAATAAACGTATAGAGTTTCTTCTCCGGAAAATAAGCAGTATTTTCTTCTGAGAAATACAGATTGAGATAAAAAGGATCAATCATCCCTCCCTCTTTTTCTCTATCCAACGATCTAATAATCTCACCCTTCTCATCATAAATGAAAAGATTTGAAATATTGGGTTCCTCCCCTATCTTCTCCATTGTTTCTCGAACCACGCTGGTATCTCCCTTTTCCATAGCATAGGAGAGAGAACGAACTATGGTGGAAGAAAGAATTCTTATCGAATCTACATTCAGCTTTTCTATTCTGCTCTTCCACTGATAGAGCGAGATGTACGTAAAAATGACAATGGTAACAACAAGTACTCCTGTAATAAATACCACTATTTTTGTTCTTGTCTCAAACATTTTCTCTATTTGTAACTATGCAAACCCGAAAGCAAAAAATTAACT
>SOKD01000059.1 GCA_004376305.1 Candidatus Cloacimonadota bacterium
ACCACCATACTTCTTCAATCATTTAGCCACAGATAAACACTGATAATTTCTGATTATCACCCAATATCCCATCACCGATACTCCCATGTACCACCATACTTCTTCAATCATTGAGCCACGGACTTGCTATCTGTAATTTGCTTCTTGCAACTTGAAGATTAATGCTTGTACCTGCATTCTCCATCCTCCATCGCACATTCCATTTTTCCTTTGAAAAATAAATCTTGACAAATGTTTGCGCAAGTGATATAAGCATACTCGAACAATTTAATAATATAAAGGAGGTGTTCGTATGGCTGAAGAAAAAAAGGGAGAAAAAAAGGAAGAGATGAAACAAGAACAGCCGAGGCCGCAAACAAAACCTGAGCCAAAAAAAGAAGTAAAGAAAAAGGAAAGAAATCCTAACGATGTAGAGGATGGTAAAGGGATTGCCTGGTTATCTTACATTGGAATTCTCTTTCTCATTCCACTTCTTGCCAAGAAAGACAATTCCTTCTGTATGCATCACGCAAAGCAAGGAATGGTTTACTTCATCATCGAATTTTGCCTGGCAGTTCTTCTCATTGTTCCATTTCTTGGCTGGATCATCTACGTACTCGGAATGATCTTCATGCTGGTCATGTCAATCATTGGTCTAATCCAGGCTCTCCAGGGAAATTGGTGGGAAGCGCCAATGGGTATCAATGGTCTTTCTAAAAAGTTCAATTTCTAACCTGGACCAGAACAAATGTTAGGGCAGACTCATTGTCTGCCCTTTTTTTTATTCCTTTCAATTTCTTCTTGACAAATTCTTAATCTTGACTTATTCTCCCGCAACAAAATTTGAATGGAAAATTAAAACCTTTAAAGAGGGGGGAAGAAGTATGATTCTTCATGTTGACTGTGACGGTGAAATAGATATTGCAACTCTTACAGATGAAGATAGGAAACTTTTGGAGGAAGATACTAATGTTGTTAGCTTTATGCAAAGAATCGCCAAAGGGGAAAAGAAACTACTGTTAATTGACAAGAGACCAAACCCATGTGTCACCACATTGCTTCTGGACGGCAGCAGTTACTCAGATAGCATTTGTCCAAACCGCAAATACGAAACCAGTTTATTCGATATTATCTGGCAGCCGGGACCATTTCTCCCACCTATTGTCGGCTATGATCAGGTAATAACCTTTAATCCATTATTTCAAAATACAGATGAATAAGGCAGAAAAAGCAGTTTTTATAGCATGAAATATTTTTCCGGTGCTTTGTTTATTGTCGGTATTCCGGTAGCATGCATTTCTTTGCTGCGCTTTGTGAGGAATTCCAAGCACCAATTCAAGTCAATGTATCGAGGTCTCATAATTGGTGGATGCATTGTGTGTTTCCTTGCATTGCTTATCTATGTTCCCTTCATTATTCTTTCATTCTCAGATGAGAGACTATCAACGTTTGATGAGATATTTGGCAGTCTTGTCTGGCTTATCCCCGGCATATCATTGCTCATTACAGGAATCCTGATGAGAAAACTGAAAATTTCAAAAGGAAAAACCTCCCTTAAATAAGGATTCATTCCTATCTACATAACTCAGGATATTTTAGATGTCCATCAATATAGCGCATACTGATCGCTGTCATTTCGAGCGACCAGCGGAAGCGTTGCAATCTCAAATTCATATTGACTTGGGATTGCTTCACTAGTCAGAAAGAGCGAATTTTCGCAATGACCACTGGATTACGATAGAAACTG
>SOKD01000116.1 GCA_004376305.1 Candidatus Cloacimonadota bacterium
GATAGAGATGCTTCATCGATTGCCACTCAATATCAAAAATCTCCTTTCGTTATCGTCTACGAAATATCGCATGTTCCTGACACAACGTATTTTGATTATGCGCAATTCGCTCTCCGGGGAGCATTTGCCACCCATCCTTATAAGAATAAACGAACCTTGACAAAACTCAACAACTACCCGAACATGAGTTTGAAACGCGCATTATATCTTCTTCAAATAAACAAATTCCATTCATCTATAAAAACAGCAGCATTTTCAGAAAAATGGGATGAAACAAAAGTACCATCCATAGCTTTTCAAGCCGTTTCTTACCTCTTCCTCGATCAGTACGAAAAAGCTATATCATTCTTTAAAAGGGCGTATGCAATAGAACCGGAAGATGCAATGTTGGAACATGCAATCACCATGCTTGAATCGGATAATGCAAGTAAACTAAAACAAGAATTTACGACACTTTTAGGAATCAATCAGAATTATACAAAGCTACAGAAATAACCCGCACTTTGTGGCTAAAATCCCTTGACTTTCATCTGAAATGTAACTATAGTAATTCTGTTGCAGGAAAATTGTCATGTGTGGAATACTTGGTATTATTGGAAAAGGTACTGTTATTGAAGACGTAGTTACCGGGCTACTCACCATCCAGCATAGAGGTCAGGATGCTGCTGGTGGAATCTCCTATAAGGGACAATTCAATATTAAAAAAGGTCTGGGGCTGGTCAGGGATGTTTTCAATAAAAAGAACATAGCAAGACTTCAGGGGAGCGTTGCCATCGGTCATGTCCGGTACCCAACTGCCGGCACATATGAAGCAACGGAAGCTCAGCCCTTTTACGTAAATATGCCCTATGGAATCGCCCTTGCTCATAATGGAAATATAATTAATTATGGCGAATTAAAAAGATATCTTGAAGATGAGGAATTCAGATACATCAACTCAAAATGCGATGCAGAACTGCTATTGAATGTATTTGCGGCACAACTGTTGCGACTCGGTAAATTCTCAACAGACAATCTGTTCACTTCAATTGATAAACTGTTTGACACCGTTCAGGGGAGCTATTCGGTCATATCCATCATCGGAAAAAAAGGGTTCCTTGCATTTCGCGATCCACACGGATTTAAGCCTCTCATTTTCGGCAAAAAGGGAAATGCTTTCGCATTTGCATCTGAAAGCGTTGCGCTGGACGTCCTTGGATATGACATAATTGGGGATGTACAACCTGGCGAGGCAATATTCATAGACAACGAGAGAGCATTACACAGAAAAAAAATACGAAATGCAATCCATACTCCCTGCATATTCGAATGGGTATATTTTGCCAGACCTGATTCGGTTATTGATGGTATCAGTGTCTATGAAGCACGCTATAAACTTGGACGCCGTCTTGCAGAGGATATAATAAACAGGAATATCAAACCCGATGTAGTCATTCCAATTCCAGATACATCAAGGGTAGCAGCACTTGCTCTGGCGGAGGAAATCGGTATCAGTTATCGGGAAGGGCTTATTAAAAATAGATACATTGGACGAACGTTCATAATGGCAAAACAGTCTGAGAGGAAGAATGCCGTGAGAATGAAACTTAATCCCATAAGAACTGCCATTTCCGGTAAAAAGGTCTTGCTTGTGGATGATAGCATTGTTCGAGGGAACACATCAAAGGAAATTATTAACCTTATTCGCGCAGCAGGCGCACGGGAGATCTATTTTGCTTCATATTCACCGCCGCTCAGATATCCGTGCATTTATGGAATCGACATGCAAACAAAAGTTGAATTCATCGCCAAAGAAAACCCAATTGAAAAAATCAGGAGGGAGATTGGTTGCGATGAATTGATTTACCAATCAATGGATGGCCTGCTGAGTTCTCTTCAATTGGGTGAAGACAAGGAATTTAGATTTTTTTGCACATCTTGTTTTGACGGTAATTACCCTACAAAAGTTAATGAAAACATATTCAAGGAAATTGAACATGATAGAGTTGCTTGCAAAAGCAGTATTCACTAGTATTCTCATTCTACATCTTTTCTCCTGCACAAAAAAAACCATACAGAACAAACCAAGCAATGCTCCTTTTCCCCTCCATCTGGAGTTTGAAAGGAGTATAGAGCTTGGTTTCGAGCAATTTTTACCGGAAAAAATCACAACTGATGTTAAAGGAAATACATACATCGTTGGTAATCGTCGAAGACTGATTGTAATAAAGCACAATGGTGTAGTAGGGGAGATAAATATCGAAACAATATACCCCTGCGAAATTACTAATATCGGAACAGATGGTTTTGATATCTTTCTCCTCGATAGAATGAACAATAAAATCTGGACAGTGACAAGAGAGGTTATCGGTAAAAAAGGATTTAGTCTTGGGGCACAACCACTTCTCTTTGCTGTTTCCAAAAAGAGATTTTTTGCCATCCTCTATTACAATAAGAGCGAACTCACTTTGTATAGCCGAAACGAAAAAGTAGCAGGGGGAGTCGCTCTTGAACTTGATTTGCAGGACCGAGAAAGCGGTACTCTCCTTTTTCAAAATAATATACTGTACTTTGCCAGTAGGGAAAATGACAAAGTATCCATGTATTTCTTGTATAATCCATCTCAAACATCAAAGATAGTGATTCAATCACCGACATCACTTGCCCTGGATAACTGGCAAAATCTTTTCATTGCCTCATCAAAAGGAATTCAATGCATGAGAAATGGTATCATAAAGAAAGACCTGCTCTTACAAGAATCACAGGGAACGGAACTTTCACTCTTCAAGGATAGACTCATATTGCTCAACCCCAACAATAAGAGAATCGATGTTTATAAAATTGTGTATTCTTCTGCTGATCCAAACACTCCCTGATACAAATCACCATACTTTTGCTCATAAAACGTTCAGCCTTTCGCGGAAAAAGGTAATCATCCAGGGTGAGGACAGAAAAGGACCATATAGACTTCCTGATATTTTCATCATCGACAATTCAATCATTGTCCGGAAGGATAGTCTGGTGCTCAAAAAAGATAACGACTATTTCGTAAATAATAAATCAGGAACCATCTTTTTTTTCAATGCCCTTGAAAAAAATAATTACGTTACCATAACCTACCGCTTTTTCCCTTTCCCGATACAGAGAGACTATAAAACAAGAAACATTAGCTCATATCTACGAGAGCAACCAGTAACAAAGCATGGGGATATGCATCCAAAAACCAGCAGCGAGTACGAAAAAGGCAGCATTATCATCGGTGGAGCTAAAACATTCAGTATCGGTGTCAATTCATCGCAGGGATTCTCTTTTGACCAGTCGCTTCTGGTGAATATAACCGGCGAAATCACAAAAGGTCTTTCTATTAACGGTGTCCTTTCTGATGAAAATACCCCTCTTGAGCCAGAGGGAACAACTGAAACGTTGGAGGAACTGGACCGGATTTATGTTACCATAAGGGGCAATGATATTTCCGCAACACTCGGTGATTACAAACTGGACTATGTGGCAGCAAAAACACCGGTACTCCAAAGGGAACTTCTCGGTATCCCCAGTAACCTGAGAAGAGCGGGTTCGGAAATGGATGTTGCTTTTGGGATCCCACGCGGAAAATTTCACTCACTGCACCTCAAAGGGATAGAATCAACGCAGGGACCATACCAGTTAACGAGTCCTGAGGGAGAGGAAGATATCGTAATCGTTGCTGGCACGGAAACTGTGTATCTGGATGGAATTTTGGTAAAACGCGGAGAGAAAAATGATTACACCATGGATTACAACCAGGCTCAGATCACCTTTACGCCAAAAAGGTTGATTACTGATGAAACGGACATTGTCGTTGAATTTCAGTATACGCGTATTGGCTTTCGAAGAAATACCTATGCAACAAACGTTCGTTATCGCAAATCTCATTATTCAATCGGGACTTTTCTGGTTCGAGATGCTGACGATGTGAATCAGACCGAAGGATTCGAACTCACCAATGAAAAGAAGGAGTTTCTGGCAAATCTTGGTGATGATACAACAAAAAACTGGATGGAGAGCGGTGTTTATGTTGGAGATGGAAAGGGAGATTACAGCTTTACTGACTCCTTCTACGTATTCAGGGGATACAGGAAGGGCGAATGGAATGTATCATTTACCTATATTGGTGAAGACAATGGAAACTATATATACAGCGACAGCCTTTCAGGTTTTTTGTTTGTAGGACAAAATACTGGTAACTACGTGAGTAAAATTCATGTTTCACTCCCGGAAAAAGAGGATTATGGAGGAATACATATCGGATATGATGATAAAAAGAGAGTAATAATGTCGGGTGAATTTTTTGGCTCTCAGTATGACAGAAATATTCTTTCACCCATTAATGATGATGATAACCGTGGATTTTTTTCGAAATTCAATGGAGACGTAAAGCTTTTTCAATCTCAATTAGGCAGCCTGAATACTTTTGGTGGGTATAGTTTCAGGAACAAAACCTTTCACCCCCTTTCAAGAATTGAGAAGAGCAATTTTGAAGAACGGTGGAACATAGAAAGAACACAAGGGAAAGAAGAGATACGCAATGGTGGAGTCAGTTTTCGCAAAGAAAATCTTGTGCATTCCCGAGTAAACATATCATTACTGAGAAGAGAACAGATTCACGCAAACTTGAAAGAAGGGCTCTTTTCGGTGAATAGAAAAAACCTGCCACAGATCACCTTCACTTCCCGTTCTGTTTCAATGAAAGGCGACACTACTCTGAAAAGTGTAACCAGGTATGGGGCAAGTATAACGTATGGAATATGGAAATTGCTTCCCAAAGCTTTTGTGAATCAGGAACTGAGGAAGGAATCACAAAAAAAGAAATGGAGAGAAGGTGGTGGCGAATTGGGATTTCGTCTGCTCTCAAACTCAAAATTTGCCTTTGGCTACAGCAAACGATTTGATGATATTTTCAGTACGTCAGATAGCATCTACGAAAGAGAATCTCATACCATAACAAAAAGTATTCTTTTTGAAATAGAAGAAACCAGGTTATTCAGAAGTAACCTTACGGTAATCTCGCGAGTAAGAAAATATACTCCCCAATTCCCTGGAGCAAACAGTGAACTTGTTCTAATTGAATTTTTTAATCACTTCATCCCCTCCAGAAGAAGATTGGACATTGAAACAAACTACTCGGTTACTGGTAAGAATTCCATACTTTTCAAGGAAATCTACTATGAGGTTGAAGAAGGCAAAGGGGACTTTAGTAAGGATAGTGTTTCAGGGGATTACTTCCCGGACACACTTGGCAACTATAAACAAAGAATTGAACGCGTTGGTGAAGGGAATCCAGTAACTGCGCTCCAAGCCTATGTGCGTGTTCGGTTCGTTCCGGCAAAGTTCTTAAAATGTAATTTCACCGCAGGTGTGAGCGAAGAGAATACGAGTACAGATAAATTTTCAATATACATACTACGACTCAGCCGATTTCTGAACGACTCGCTTACGGAAACGGGGAGACAATCGCTCGATGGCAATTTCTCTGTCTATCCACTCAAAACAACAACGGTATCCTACTCATTCAATTTCCTCAAGGGAGTGAACAACAAACTGGTAACAAGATCAAAACGCGATTACTCTGACCGGCAGAACTACCGTATCGAACAGCGGCTAACAAAGAGAACAAGAGTTGCTTTCGGGTATGAAAAAAGAAGAAAAACTGAAAAAAGTATTGAACAAGGAACCATAAGACATGAAACGAAAGAATCATTTTCGCCTGAGCTTTCATATTTCCTTCTTGATAACCTCGAAGCAAAAATAAAAGCAACATCTTGTAATATAATCATAGAAGAACCTCTCTGGTATAGTCATCTGGGGCAGATCGCTATAAAGAGCGAAACCATTACCCCTTCATTAAATTTTACTTTCGTAAATAGTGCAGTAATTGATGCATCTATAACAGTAATCAGGAACACAACACCTATTGATGAGAACGATCTTCCTTTCGATGTAAGCAGTTTTTATCCAAAGGGCATTACAACAGATTGGAAACTCAGAACAACTATTTCATTTTCGAAAGTATTTTCAGTAAATATTTCATACAATGGATTGAACAGACCCGATAAGAAAACAATTCATTCAGCGAACGCTGAGCTACGCGCTGACTTTTAATCCCACCCAATATCCTTTTCAGCCACGTTTTCTGCAGGGATAATTTTCTGTTAAATGATTATCTGCATAATTCACCTTAATCGAAGACTTTGCTTCCTG
>SOKD01000282.1 GCA_004376305.1 Candidatus Cloacimonadota bacterium
GTACTCTCAATTGTGCCAAACTTCCTTTCAAATCCACGGCAAAAAACCTATGCAATGGATGTTATCGACACTATCAGAAAGGTAATACTGTCAACGCGTAGAGGAACACTCATACTCTTTACCTCCTATAAAATGCTCAATATGGCATTCAATAACCTGGTACAGCCTCTTCATGAAAACGGTATAACGCTTCTTGCTCAAGGAAGAACAGGCTCAAGAGCTCTTATAACAAAAGAATTCAAAGAAATTGCGGATTCCGTTCTGCTCGGAACATACAGTTTCTGGGAAGGCATTGATATACCGGGGAAGGCACTTCAGAATCTTATCATAACAAAACTTCCTTTCCCTGTGCCTAAGGAACCAATAATGGAGGCACGCGCTGAGCGTCTGGAAACAATGGGATTAAATCCCTTTAATGCCCTCTTCATACCTGAAGCAATCATTAAACTTCGCCAGGGTTTCGGTAGACTTATGCGTGCAAAAGATGATGGTGGCATAATACTGGTTCTTGATAATCGTCTCATTAATCGAGACTACGGTAAACGGTTTTTAGATTCCCTCCCGATGCGAATAACCATCTCATACTCTGAAGAAGATTTCTTGAACCGTATTAGCACATTCTGGAAAAAGCAACATTAAATAGTATTAATGCGTATCTGTTTAATTAACCAAAAATATAAATAATCCTCTTATCACCCTTTTTGAAAGGAAAAATCCCCCTTTATCCCCCTTTGGAAAAGGGGGAAAGAGGGGGATTATGTAAAAACAGAGCATTTTGAAAGAAGAATTCTTTATTGGTGAGTTATGCAGATAGGTATTTAGTATTATATTCTATGTTCTTTATTATTAGTATCTTAGTATGCCTAAAGCAAGGTATATTCGCATTATGTTTTTATGAAATGTGAAACTGTCACGCTTGCCATAAATAATTCATTTGCATATTTTAATAATGTGTGGTATTGTTTTTCTATATTCTTAAAGGAATGCAATGATTAGCGAACGAAAACAGCTAAAGAAATTAAGTAGAGGGATAAAAGTAAGAAAATTCCTTCACCTGTTGACTGCTGTTTTTCCGCTCATTTACATCCACCTTGCGAGAAGGGAAATGTTGATCGGGCTTGTAATCCTGACATTCCTGTCATTCTTTGCAGATATTCTCCGTCTTGAAATAAAACCGATCGGAAGACTCTTTTACAGGATATTTGAAAAACTCCTGTGGGAGAAAGAGCGAATGATTTTCACGGGCGCATCTATCTATCTGCTCTCTGCATCACTTTCAGTTTTTCTCTTTTCCAAGCAAGTAGCCATTGCAGCCCTTCTTTTTCTTTCAGTTGGCGATACGATTGCATACTTCATTGGAACGAAATTCGGTAAAATCTCTCTGTCGCGAGAGAAAACGCTTGAAGGAAGCCTGGCATGTTTTATTCTTTGCCTGGTAATATCCTTTCTCATTCCTGAATTACCTTTACTGGTTGTAGTATGCGGTGCCATTGGAGCATCCATTGTTGAACTGTTCCCCTTGGGTGTCGATGATAATCTGGTTCTGCCACTGGTAAGCGGATTGATCATGGAATCGGTCAAGTACCTGCTTTCCTAGTCCCACGTTAGAAATAAGAAATATCAAGTTAAAAGCAAAATGTAAACCACTGTAATGTATCCTAATTATCATTACTGTCATTCCTTCGCTTCTCTTGAGGACAGGTTTGAAAAAGGTGTCATTCTG
>SOKD01000002.1 GCA_004376305.1 Candidatus Cloacimonadota bacterium
TGCCGTTATGTTTTTTTCAATATAGCAGATTTCATTATAGAAATCAATAAGAAAATCACTCTTCGGAAAGCACGTTCCGGAGTTTTTTACAAGCCTGTTCGATTTTTTGCTCAAGAGTGATAGTCATATTTTTCTCATGAAAGAGTTCAAGAGCTATATTCAAAGCGGCAAGGACAGCTATCTTTGTTTGAGATGCGTATCCCGACTTCTTGGAGACTTCCTCAATTTGTCTGTTGACAAAACGAGCAACAT
The DNA here is from genome assembly GCA_004376305.1 of Candidatus Cloacimonadota bacterium. Lineage (GTDB taxonomy): Bacteria > Hydrothermota > E44-bin80 > E44-bin80 > E44-bin80 > SOKD01. The sequence goes on from SOKD01000002.1 coordinate 253, forward strand.
GTACCGTGGTGTCCTTATCAAGATCTGTTTTTACGGTATACTGTTCGCCAAGAATATTAAATGTAACAACATTTTCTTTCTTTTCCATAGTAACGAAATCTAAGCGCTTATGATTTGAGCCAACATTAAGAGATCACTCCCCTATGGCATTCACTTTTTTGATCAGTTCTTTGATCCTTCTCTCCAATTCTTTCTCTGTTTTTCTAAAGGTAATAGTATCCTCCTTTAATTTGTTATTCTCTTCTACGAGTGATTTTTTTTCTGTTCGCAGTTCTTGGATTAATTTGATAGCTTTTTCTATCTCTTGTTCCACTGTTTCCCAATCTGTACTGTTTTTATCAAAAAGATCCATTGCTATTCCTCACCCCTTAATCTTACTCCAAGCGTCTCAGAAAGACGGCTGATAATTTCTGTGATTTTTGAATTTACTGTTTCATCATTGAGTGTTTCCGAGTCCGAGCGAAAAACAAGCGAATAGGTGAAACTCCTCAAGTCACGGGAGATTTTTTCGCTCTGGTATGTATCAAAGAGTTGAATGGTTTTCACGAGCCCATCGCTGTTGTTAATAATTGTATCCTTGATTTGCTGGTGGGTAATCTCGTTTGGTACAAGAAGGCAGAGATCTCTGAGGACGGCAGGATATTTTGGCAACTCTTTGAAAGCGTAATCGAAAGACAGGCAATGTAACACAGGTTCAAGGTCTATTTCAAAAATGTGCAGTTGCTTTGATAAATTAAAAGAATCAATTACTTCATTACTCATACACCCCATAATGCCAATTTCATTGTTCTCAAAATAGATGCGGCTTCCTTCATCAAGCAATGCGGAAGTATTTTGCATCTTTCTGAATCGCACGTTCGGTGACTGAGCAAGATCAAGGAATCCTTCTATGATTCCTTTGAGATCGTAGTAGTCAAAGAGCCGGTTCTCTCCTCTCCAATCACTATTTTTTACTTTTCCCGCTACTATACCAGCAATTCTCAGCGGTTCTGCAATGGATTCTGCAGAAGGAGTTTTCAGGTATACATTTCCTATTTCAAAACAGCGTATATCTTTTAAGCCGATATTGAAATTGCTTTTAGCTGTGTGCAATAACCCGGGAACAAGGCTTGGCCTGAGATGTGTTAGATTGCTGGTTATTGGATTTAGAAGGGGAATTGGGACGGCTCCTGTCTTGAGATTACATATTTCATCGAACGACAAAAAACTGATGTTTACCGCTTCATCAAAGCCACATGCAATGAAGTAGTCTTTGATCTTCCTGATTTTCATATCATTTTGTGGCAGGGTAGTGACCTTCCCGAAAGTAATCATTGTGTTTTTAGGGATTTTGTCAAATCCCACGATTCTGATTACTTCTTCTGCAATATCTTCTCTTATCTCGATGTCTCTTCTGAATGATGGAATGTGAACTTCGAGTATTGTATCTCCGGTAACGGGTAGGTCGATTGCAGTAAGTGTGTCAAT
>SOKD01000011.1 GCA_004376305.1 Candidatus Cloacimonadota bacterium
TATCGTTATTTTGTACTCAAAGTGGCAAGAGGGCTTAGTATAGTTGGCTGTGTTAGAAACTTGTATAACGGTACCGTCGAAATTATCGGTGAAGGAGAAAGAGGAGTACTCAATCAACTTGTCGAAGAAGCAAAGATTGGTCCGATCTCTTCTGATGTACGGGGAGTGAACATTGAGTGGCAAGAACCCACTGGTGAATATAGTATCTTTGACATACAATTTTAATCTCCTGCTTTCTTGAAAGTGATTGCAAATCATAACCGGGGCGTAGCGCAGTTTGGTAGCGCGCTTGGTTCGGGACCAAGAGGCCGGAGGTTCAAATCCTCTCGCCCCGATACTCATTATAGATGGGAAAATAGAAATGGTGAAAATAGCAGCTCACAAGAAATGATACACAAATTTCCTCATTTCTGAGTTTTTCAATTTCTTGTTGCAGTTTGAAAGGAGATACGATGACGGAGGAAACAATAAAAAAACATATACGAAATGTAACTGATTTTCCAAAAAAGGGAATTGTATTCAGGGACATCACAACGCTGCTTCTGAATGGCTCAGCTTTTCATGAAACAGTAAACCTATTGCTTGAAGAACTCAAGGATAAGCGCTTTGACAAATTCGCTGCGATTGAAGCGAGGGGATTTGTTTTTGGAGGAGCCCTGGCAAATTTGCTCCGGAAGGGAATTATCCTTGTTCGAAAACCCGGAAAACTCTGTGCTGAGACGGTACGGGTGGAATACGAGCTTGAATATGGAATTGACGCACTTGAAATGCATAAAGATGCAGTTAAAAAGGGAGATAAAATTGTCGTTATCGATGACCTCCTTGCAACTGGTGGAACAGCATTATCTACCTGCCGCCTTGTTGAAAAATTAGGAGGTGATATAGTCGAACTTGTATTTCTTGTTGAGTTATCATTTCTCAGTGGAAGAGAGAAACTCAAAGGATATCCTGTATACTCGATTATTGATTATGCAACAGAATAGTTATAACGACCAAACATTCCTTATACACACAAATTCTCAGCATGCATCCAATAAGAACACCATACTCATTATTTGAGTTGACTTATCCTAATAGATTGTTTATAAAGTAAAATTATGAGATTCAGAAAGGAGCAAAACATGGAAAAACCTGCTCAGCAAATCAATATTGAAATCGGAGATGCTGCCGTTGAAGGGACCTACTCAAATTTTGCCTTTATTACTCACTCACCTGCTGAATTCATAATAGATTTTGCAAGAATATTACCAGGCATGAAAAAGGCAAAAGTGCATTCACGGATTATAATGACTCCTCAACATGCAAAAATGCTTTTCAATGCACTCGAAAACAACATTAAGAAATTCCAGGATCGCTTTGGCGAAATTAAAAATGTAACTGAGCCTGGCAAAGAAATTGGTTTTCGCAAACCCGAATAACACGCAAATAAATTCGGGGAAAAAAAAACTTGACACACCATACAATTTCTGATATAAGTGATTGGTTAATGCACTGAGCATCATATTATGAAAGCACTGAATAATGTGAGAAAGGAATCAAATGGCTAAATCAAAGATCCTTGTGGTCGATGATAATGCATACCTTGTTGATATTCTCAGTTTCAGTCTCGAAATGGAAAATTACGAGGTACTCAAAGCATATGATGGTGAGGAGGCATTAAAGATTATTGGCGATATTACCCCGGATCTCATTCTTGCAGATATTATGATGCCCAAAATGGATGGGTTTGAATTGTGTAAGAAAACAAAAGAAAACCCGGATACAAAGGATATACCATTTCTCTTTCTCACTGCCAAGGGTAAATTGGGCGATCAATTGAAGGGATTCAGTCTTGGTGGTGATGATTATATCGTCAAACCATTCAATCTTAACGATCTGCTTAAGAAGATAGCAAAAAGTATAGAACAGTACAAAGAAAAAGGTTCAGCAGTTCTCGATGTTCCACAAAATGGCTCTCTTGTCGAATTCCCAATTATCAAAATCCTCCAAACAACAAAATCAAACAACCAATCAGTTACCCTCACCGTCATAGCTGCTAATGACATTGGAAAGATATACATAAAGGACGGAAAGATTGTAAAGGCAGAAACATCGGTGAACAAAGAGAAGAGCGCGCTGGAACTCATTCTAAGCTGGAAGGATGGAAAATTCAAGATTGACAATAGTATCCCACAGGATCTGTCTGATAAAGAAATTTCTCTTGATTGATCTCACTCCACCTTTTTGTAAACAGATTTTGAGCTTATCCCATACCGCACAAATGCCCATATTTTTCCTAAATTAAAATGCTCGGGAAAAAGAAATCAGCACGTTACGACCAAGTAGAATCACAATCATCCCATCTGTCTTATTTGAATGAGATATTTCAACAAGAGAAGATTGATGAAAAAATACTGGCAAAGTGGCTCGAACATATTGTGAACCAGCTTGGTGGAGACGAAGGTGCTCTTTTTCTGAAATGTGCTGATGGACTTTTATGCACAATGACAACCGGAACAACAAGCCTTGTTGAAGGTAGAAAGATATCAGGTGAGAATGGTCTTGCAGGGTGGTTGCTGCACAGCAAAAAACCAGCATTCCTGCCGGAAGCTCAGAAAGACATTCGCTTCGATTCAAAAAACAATATCTTTGACCCGGTCCCGGAAAGCATCGTTGCCTCTCCTATTCTTTTCAGAAATGAATTCTACGGAATCATTCAAATCAACAGAAGAGAAGACGGGAATCCCTTTTCCTCAGAAGATGCCGAAAAGTTGCTTGAAATATCAAATATATTCGGATTCTTTCTCTTTTTCCTGGAGCTTGAGAAGAGAGAACAAGAAGAACGAAATGCAAAACGTGTAAGAAGACTTGAAGAACAGTTAACATTTTCCACGGTTGCAGAGTCTATTCCCATTGGATTCTTTCTTGCGAGTGAGGAATTGAGAATGCTGTACGCAAACAGATTTGGCATTGATACTCTTGGGTATCAAGACAAGGAAATAATCGGCAAATCATGCCAGGAAATCATTCTTTCCAATGATAAGAAGGCTGATATTCCATTACTTGATAATTTCTTCTCGAAGTTTCCGGAGAAGGATTACTTTCAGAGCCCTCTCCATCTTCTTCGAGAAGATGGTCATGAAATAACGGTAGCTTTTGGAATTTCACCTCTTACCTATGAGAAGAAGAAGTATGCAGTTATTTATTTCACCAATCCCGCAGAATGGGAGATTGTATACTCGAAAGAGGATGAATTTATTACCAGTATCGCACACGAGATGCGCACACCGCTTTTTGCAATCCTTGGCAGTCTGAGTATACTGGAAAAGGAACTCGACAGAATAAAAAATCTTCCGCCAACAATTAATAGCTTTGTGAATATCATACGGGAAGAAGGTAAGAAGTTTACCAATATTCTTAATGCACTGCTTGATTTTGATGAAGTAAGCACGTGGAATATTGGTCTGAAGAGAGAAAAAATCCTTATTATCGATTTAATCCGGAAAATTGCTGATGATTTCAGACCAAAGTGCTCGGACTTAAACATTTCATTGGAGATTAACCTTCCATCTGATGCAATTTATATCTCCTGTGACAAACTTGCTCTTCAGTATGCTCTTTCTCATATCATAGAAAATGCTATTAAATTCAACAAGCCTGGTGGGAAGATTTCCTTCACCACTGAAGGTCTCAGATTGAGAGACTCTAACTGGAATTTCGAACTCCTCATTAAAGATACGGGGATCGGTATTCCAAAAGCAGAAATCCCTTATCTGTTTGGCAAATTCTACAGGGTGGAAAAAAAGATACATACAATCAGCGGGTTTGGACTTGGACTCACTATCGTGAAGGATATTATTGAAATGCATGGTGGTAGAATAACTATAGAGAGCACAGAGGGACAGGGGACAACTGTATCCATACAGCTCCCCACCATGGAGATGTAATGAGAACAATCATCTGCTTCATCTTCGTTTTTCTCATTATAGGAACGCTTGCTTCCTCAGAGAAGAATGAAAAGCTTCTTGAGAAAATCGAAGAGAAATTCTCAAGAATCGCCACATTCAGTGCTTCATTCAAAGAAGAACTAACACCTATTCTTGGCAAAACCCAATATTTTGAAGGAACCATTGATATTGCCCGATCAGGAAAATTGCGTATGGAGATATCCTCACCAGAAAAGCAACTCATCGTATATAATGGTGAAATAGCATGGCTCTATCTACCAGAAGAGCATTATTGCATGAAGTATTCCTCCATGCAGGAAAGCAATTTTTCACACATCCCGGAATACCTTTTTGACCCCTTCAATAATCTCCGGGTTGACACCATATCTGCAGACACACAATTTATCTCCATTACTTTCATTCCGGAGAAAGATAATGATTTCTTTAGCCAGGTGGATATCACAATATCAAGTACAACGCTCCTACCGTATTCCCTTACGCTGAAGGATAAAATCGGGAATGTAACAATATACTCCTTTACTCATATTTCCGTGAACGCAAAGAAAGAAATTAACTACACCTTCACTCCACCTGAAGGTACGGAGATCATCGAACAATAAGAAATTCAAGGCGATCTTTCGTTCTTCAGACAGCGTTGCAATACAATTGTATCACATACTTTGCCGCTTGCTCATTATGTACTTTTGTTTTCATTCTCATCCACTCAATTTCAAAAACAAATATATAAAGACTCTTAAATGCAGGAGGAAAGATGAGTAGAGATAGCAACATAGCAAAATTCATTAAACCAAAACCAATTCAGGAAATCGCACAACACATCGGACTCTCAAAGAATGATATTGAACTCTACGGACCGTATAAAGCAAAAATACATCATGGCGTTCTTGAACGATTATCGAACAGAGAGAACGGAAACTTGATCCTTGTTTCAGCAATAACCCCAACCCCGGCGGGAGAGGGTAAAACAACCGTTGCTATTGGTCTTACTCTTGGCTTCAACAAACTTCATTACAAATCCATTGTTACTCTACGAGAGCCTTCGCTCGGTCCTCTTTTCGGAATGAAAGGCGGCGCCACCGGTGGCGGACGGGCACAGGTGCTTCCCATGGAAGATATCAACCTTCATTTTACCGGTGACATCCATGCAATTTCATCCGCACACAACCTTATCTCGGCAGTGATCGATAATCATATCTTCAGAAGAAAAGAGCCACAGCTTGACCCGAGAAGAATTTTATGGAATAGAATTGTGGACATGAATGATCGCTCACTGAGAAACATCATTATTGGCCTCGGAGGAAGGAAACAAGGATTCCCAAGAGAAACATGTTTCCACATCTCAGCCTCTTCTGAGATTATGGCAATTCTCTGTTTCTCCGAAACCCTTAAGGAACTAAAGAAGAGAATATCGCGAATACTACTCGGTTTCACCTATCATGGTGAACCGGTTTATCTGAAAGACCTCAACATAGCAGGAGCAGCAACTGCTTTGTTGAAGGATGCAATCAGACCAAACCTTGTGCAAACAACTGAAGCTACTCCTGCATTTGTTCATGGGGGTCCATTTGCCAACATAGCACAGGGAACCTGCTCCGTTCAATCCATGGAACTGGCATTGAATTTATCGGACTATGTTATCACGGAAGCAGGTTTTGGTTTTGACCTCGGGGCTGAGAAATTCTTTGATATTGTCGCGCGCAAATCAGACCTCAATCCAAAGACAGTTGTCCTTGTAGCAACGGTAAGAGCTCTAAAAATGCATGGAGGTAAGAAGCTTTCTTTGATTTCAGAACCGGATCCTCAATCAGTTGAAAAAGGACTATCAAACCTTGAGAAGCATCTTGAAAATATTCACAAATTTCAAGTACCCGCAATTGTGGCAATCAACAAATTCAGAACAGACACAAAAGAAGAGATTGCAATCATTGAGCAATTTGCGAAACAGAAAACAGTGCCCTGTGCAATTGCTGAAGAATATGACAAAGGCGGCGAGGGTACCATTGAACTTGCCCGGATAGTCTCAGATATTGCAAACCATAGCAATACATTCCAGCCACTCTACAAGCTTGACAGATCAATAAAGGAGAAAATCGAAACCGTCTGTAGAGAAATTTACGGCTCGAAGGCTGTTGATTTCACCAAAACGGCGATACAGGACCTAAAAATAATTAAGAAAC
>SOKD01000238.1 GCA_004376305.1 Candidatus Cloacimonadota bacterium
CATAGCATCCTGCCTTTCATTCTATATTGACTACAAACCCCTGAAGCATCGCCTCAAGGTTATCGGCCAACGCACCTATCTTTACTATTTTCCGCTTGCATTAGTCAAGGTAAAACTGAACGACCAACTATTATTTTTTACGGTGAACGGTATCTCAGGCAGCGCCATACCAGATAAACCACTCGAAAAGCAAAGAAGCAAAACAAGTAAGCATAGTCTTCTTTTCGATACCACCGCTGTTTTCCTATCAGCTATTTTTTCTGCATCTCTTATCACCAGTGCTCATCTGTTTACACAGCAGATTGGAATTGCTGCAGCACTATTAACCATTTTCTATATCTGGATAAAACCATGAGCCTTTTTCATCTTCTTCCGCTGCAGTGCACAAAATGCGGGTCCCGGATTTCATCTAAATGCACGGATATGGTTTACTTCTGCACTCGCTGCGGCACTGGCCTGGAATACAACGGAAAGAACCTTGAACCCATTGAAGTCCTTTTTGCACAACCGATTCTACAAAAGGATAGTGAACCAGAACTGTTCCTTCCTTTCTGGTCATTCCGCCTTGATATCTCGATCAAAGGTAAGGAAGTATATCTACCCCTTCTTTTCAGAAGAGACTTCATGGATGAAGAAAACATTCTTTTCACAAATAAATCACTTATTGAAACAATTCTCAACAAACAGAAAGAAAAGAAAATAAAAGACCAAAAGGATTTTACCGTGTACGTTCCATCGTTCCCTACCACGGGGATGTATGCATACTCATCAGATATCGGAAAAGTTTTTACCAGAGCACAACCTGTTCTTTCCTTCTACGAGCAGAACAAAAAGATGGAATCCTGTATTTACAATGCAATTGATGCACTTTCTATTGCGGAAGATGAATACATCTCATTGCAAACGGCAATTATTCCAAACCTTCTTGCTCTTGATCTATCCTTTAACGTGAAAAATAAAAGAGTGATTGGCATTCCTTATGCAAAAAAGGAAAAGGGCGTTTTCTATGACCAGATAATCGGTGAAATGCTCCTTGCAAGCGCATTAAGAATGGAAAAATAAATGATAGACGATGGATGATGTACGATGGAAGATAAACTACAAGTGAAAGGGCAGGTGAGGCATCTTGCCTTACAATAAGCGCTGTCATTGCGAAAAGACTCACTTATTCACTGATGAAGCAATCTCGATTTTCAGGAGGAGTAGCAGAGCTTGCTCTGCGTGCCCTGAGCGCAAAACAAGTTTCGCTACTCCAGGACAAATAATAAAAGTAGCATTGGGGCTTGCCCCTGAAACGGAAGTAAGAAAGAGAGAAACGGAGAAGAGAAAAAGGAGTTTACAATGATGGCAAAACAAAAAATCTGTGCAATCATTGTGGCAGGTGGTAAAGGCAGACGAATGGAAGGAAACACACCAAAACAGTTTATGAAACTGGATAATGACCCTATTATTGTAAAGACACTGCAATTCTTTGAAGCGTCAAAAATGATAAATACTATTATTCTTATCCTTCCAAAAAAATGGAAAAAGAAAGCGCAGTATCTACTCAATAAATACCGAATAAAGAAGGTCGTAGCAATTGTACCTGCTGGAAGAACCCGTCAATCATCGGTTTACAACGGTCTTGTATTCCTTAAAAACCTGAATCCCGATATTGTTGTTATTCATGATGCAGTAAGACCTTTTGTAACAAAAACGCTCATAGAGGCTGCATGCATAAATGCCGCAAGGTTCGATGCAGTGAGTTGCTCAATTCCGGTTCGTGATGCTCTCTATGAAAAAGGAAGGAAACAATTCCTTAATAGAAAGAACATCGTAAGAGTACAAACTCCCCAGGCATTCACCTTTTCACTGCTGCTGAACGCACATACTCGAGCACGAAAAAGGAAGCGGTGGGACTTTCCCGATGATTCCAGCTTGTTACTTTCTTACCGGATAGAAACCGTCTTTATTAATGGAGATGAAAGAAATATAAAAATTACTGATAGAGAATACCTAAAACTTGCACGAGCGATTGTACAGTCATTCTGAGTAAACTAATCATATTGACCCTGGAAGAATCTCACACCGAGATTCTTCCACAGTGTATAAGAAAGAGAACTCAGAATGACAACCTTCCTTACACACCGAGATTCTTCGCTTGCCAAAGTCGAGATTCTTCAGGTTTCTCACGAAACCTTCAGAATGATAAAGGTGGGGAGCTTGCAGTTACAGAGCCACTTTTTCCAGGCATTTCAAAAAAACCTCAACGAGTTCCGGGTCGAACTGCGTATGAGAGTCCTGTTTTAATCTTCGAATTGCCTCTTCCTTTGCCAGAGCATCTCGATAAGGTCTATCTGTTGTCATCGCATCGAAAGCATCACCAATGGTAATGATACGAGCGACAAGCGGTATCGTATCACCCTTGAGCCCTTCAGGATACCCTGTTCCATCAAGCTTTTCGTGGTGATATTGTATTCCATCGAAAACGGTGCTCAGTTGCTTAATCGGTTTCAACATCTTTACGGCACGCACTGGATGTTCCTTCACCACTTCAAATTCTTCATTGGTGAGCTTGCCTGGCTTCAAAAGTATCCTGTCCGGTATGCCTATTTTCCCTATGTCATGCAAAAGACCGGACAGTTCTATCCTCTCAATCTCAGCGGGAAGAAGGCCAAGCTCCTTCGCAATTATGACACTATACTCTGTAACCCGTTCGGTATGCCCTCGTGTGTATTTATCCTTAGCTTCAACAGCATTGACGAGTGCTCGTATTGAACTCTTGAAAAGCTCAGAAAGGTCAGTATACAATCTGGCATTATCAATAGCAATTGCTGCCTGTTTGCCGATTGCTTCGAAAATCTTCTCATCACGCTCATCAAATGACTCATCACCAATTTTGTTCAGAACCTCGGCGACCCCAATTATCTTTCCTTTTATTTTCAAGGGAACCGCAAGAATAGAGCGTGTTTTCCATTTTGTTTTTTCATCAACTCCGATGAAGAACCGTTTGTCCTTTGTGACATCAGGCACATTTAATATCTCACCTTTCTCGGCAGTCCAACCAACAATTCCCTTTCCCCAGGGAACCCTGATTTCTTTCGCCTCCTGCCCTTTCTCACCGGTGGCAACGAGAAAAAACAGTTCATTCGTCACTTCATCAATCTGAAAGATTGAACTCGCCTCGGCACGCATCACCTCTTTCAATTTATCCATTATAATGTGGAGCAGCTGTTTCAGATCGAGTGTAGAACCGATCAGGGTACTTGTTTCTATCAGTATCGAAAGCTCCTTTATCCTATCATTCATTTCCCGGAGAAGGCGTGAGTTTTCCAGGGTTTGTGCCAGAAAAGATGTAAAAATCAACGAAATATCAAGATCATCCTGTACAAAATCTTTGTTGTTCCGCTTATTTATCAACTCGAGAACCCCGAGAACCTCGATCCCTGATTTTATGGGAAGACAGAGAATGTTCTTTGTTTCATATTGAATTGCTTCTGCAATGCGGCTATCCCAGTGTTCATCCTTCTTAACATTATTGGATAAAAGCGAGACGCCTGTCTTTGCTACCCACCCAGCAATGCCACTCCCGAGCGGCAATTTAAGGTCTGTTAAAAGGTTTGCTTTCGGTCCTTCTGCTGCTTCAATGGTAATGTAATCCCCGTGTCTCAAGAGAATTGAGCCTGCTTCTGAGCTGGTAATTTCAACTGCAAGATCGAGCAATTGAGACAGAACCCTTTTCATATCTTCAATATTCGCTGCCACTTCAGTTACTCTCTCAAGTACTTTCAATCGAAGCCTGAGATTATTTAATTCAGCTTCTTTCTGCAATAACTCGTCGTTTGCGCTTTCCATGCGTTTCTCCTATGTTATCTCTTCCAGAGTATATGCCCTGCTGCCGAGACCTATCTGCTCAGCATACGCCAATCCGTATTCCCAATTAACTTTCGGGAAGAGATCCCTGAATTTATCAGTGCCTTTTCCAAAAGCCTTTCTTAATCTACTCCCCTCATTTCCAATGGAATTATTGATAAGGTCACAACTTGCTTGATCAATACCAACGGGGTCCTGTGAGGCAAGTACCCCGATATCGGGAACAATCGGTGTGTCTGATTTACCAAAACAATCACAATCAGGCGTTATATTCAGTAGAAAATTTATGTAAAAGAGTTTACCCTTTTTTAGTTGAGCTACTGCATAACAATATTCAGCAAGCCTTTCCTGAAATATGCAGAGGTTAATATCCCACTGAATCTTTATAGCACCTGTATTACACATTGCAATACAGGAACCACATCCGATGCATTGCTTCTGGTCTACAACTGCCTTTTCATCAATCGCAATTGCATCAGCGGGGCAGTACAACATACACAATTCGCACGCAACACATTCTTCTTCATCAACGTATGGTGATACTGTCGAATGCATCATCAACTTCCCCTGCTTCGAAGCACAACCCATTGCTATATTCTTTATTGCGCCACCAAACCCGGCAAGCAAATGACACTTGAAGTGAGATACGGCTACTATCGAGCCTACCGAAAAAACAATCTGTGCAATGCTTGCCTGTTTGAATTGCTTCAAATTAATCTTTACTTCTTGTTTCCTGTCACCAAAAAGACCATCTCCAATGATTATTGGACATCCAATACCAAACCCATTATCAATCGCTGTCCGTATATGGTCTACTGCATTTGCGCGGGAACCGCTGTACAATGTCGTTGTGTCAAAAAGAAAAGGGTTTGCTCCACCTTTTTCTATAAAATGAACTACACGTTTTATAAATAATGGACGAATGTAAGAAGTGTTTCCCTTTTCACCAAAATGGAGTTTCAAACCCACCAGTTTATTTTCACCGAGAACCATTGACAGGCCAGATCCTTCAAAAAGATTATCAAGTTTCTCAAGAAAACCGGTATCTTTGACCTTCAATGATGCAAAATATACCTTACTCCCCTTACGTTCTTTCATTATAACGTTTTCTGGAACCGAGTGACTTCATCTTTTTTACGCTTTGAAAAAAATACTCTCATTCTACTTCTGAGACTCGATTTTCTCAGAAGAGCTTTCTTGATTTGTGGAATTGCTTCTTGTGCAGCTTCATATCCCTTTTCAATACAGTAATCAATTCTGCTGAAATCAGCCCAATGCACATCTTCAACATCAGGGCGAATAACAACATCTGCTGTAAGTGTCTGCGTTTCAATAAGCCTGGTTGTTACTATTTCATCAATGCGCAGATGTATCTCAAGTCCCGTTGTAGGTTTTATTTCCTTTCTCAGTTTTCCCCGTAGCGAAACAGCTATAACAATATCAGCCCCCATATATCTCACGGCAAACACAGGAACCGCGCTTGTTGGACCGGCATCCACAAGGAGATTCCCCTTCTCCTCTGAATACGGAAATATTCCAGGAATTGCCATGCTTGTCATTACAGCATCCCGCAGTGAACCTTTCGTCCTGATCACATCATATCCAGAAATGAGGTCCAGGGAAACCGTTGAAAATGGAATTATTGTTTCTTGAATAGTCATATCTGGAATTATCTGATTAACGGTATCAATGATCTCCGTTTCTTCAACAAGGTATGGCTTGAATAAGGCTTCCGCAAAAAGGAGTTTTTCCCGTAACAGGTGAACAATTTTTTGAAGGCGGCTCTCCTCTTCCCTTTTGAAAACCGAAAAACCAAGTTTTTTGAATGCTTTTGAAGCTGTAATCTTTTTTGCCATCTTGGGGAGCTTATTAACATCTATTGACGCTGCATAGATTGCTCCAATGATTGCTCCCATGCTTGTTCCGGAAATACATCCTATGGTGATTCCTTCTTCTTCCAGAGCTCGGAAAACACCAATATGAGATAGACCTTTGCTTGAACCACCACCCAATGCCAATCCCGCAATAACCACTCTATACCTCTTTCGTTATGGAATACTATCTCAGGTTTAGTCCGTTAGCCATCCCTCTTCCCTCAACTGACCAACGTTCTGTATCTTTTTTTCTTTGATAATTCTGTAAACTTCTTTAAGCTCGTCTATTTCCCGATTTTTATACCGCTCCAGATGTTCAGATTTACTTCTGTAGTTACTATGATTAATCTTGGAGAATGGATGTATTACAAACGCCAGGAT
>SOKD01000205.1 GCA_004376305.1 Candidatus Cloacimonadota bacterium
TTCAGGATGAATGATGCCGGTAACAGCGATACCATACTTTAATGATTCATCATCTATGCTGTGTCCTCCCACCAGGATTACATCTGCTTCCTGTAATTTATGCAAACCACCTTCAAGAATTCTTTTGAGAATATCAATTGAAATCTTCTTCTTTGGAAAGGAAACAATATTGAGGGCAGTTAATGGCTTGCCGCCCATTGCATAGACATCACTGAGCGCATTAGCAACAGCGATTTCGCCAAAATCAAACGGATCATCCACGATTGGAGGGAAGAAATCCACCGTCTGGACAATGGCAATATCATCCGTCAACTTATACACACCCGCATCTTCTGCGCCTTCGAATCCGGCAATGAGATTAGGGTCGTGTTTCATGGTGAGCCCACAAAGAGCCTGGTCCAGGTACCCTGGTCCGAGTTTTGCTGCTCAACCAGCAAATTGTGTGTACTTTGTTAGTTTAATATCGTTCTTTTTCATTTGTTCTCAGGATAGGTTTTTTTAATGAAGTCGAAGAGCGTTAATCCTGCTCGGGAAAATCCACCGACAGAATGCGTAACTATCCAGAAATTCCTCTCTATGACAAGATCCTTGATGAGAATCTTCTTGAGGAGCTTCTGGTTCAACTCGTTTTTTATTGTTCTTTCCGACACAAATGTTGCACCTAATCCAGCAATAGCTCCCTGTTTGACCGCTTCCGTACTTCCGAGTTCCATGACAATGGTGAGGTCTTTTTTTGTAATCCCTTTTTTTGCAAGTTTCTCAAGAACAACCATCCTCGTACCGGAACTGCTCTCTCTGAATACCAGTGGAACTTTTTTCAATTCTGCAAGCTCTATTTGGCTTTTTTTCATCGAGGGATTGGCTACAAATATGATGTGGTCTCTAATCAGTTTATGGAAGGTGAGCCCGCTTTTTCTTACCTTTTCCCCAACGATTCCAAATTCAACATTCTGCTCAAACACATCCTGTATGATCTCACTCGTATCGCCGATTCTCATAGACAAATTGATACCAGGATAATTTTTCTTAAAACGGAGCAACACATCAGGGAGGATATAGGTTCCAGGAACCGTACTGGCGCCAATTTCGACTTCGCCGCGCTTCAACTGGTTAACCTCATTGATGGCATCCGCAGTTTCGCTGGTGAGTTTCAAAATTTTCTTTGCATAGTCGTAGAGGAGTTTGCCTGAATCGGTAGGTGTGATCCCGTCACGTTTTCGGTTGAGGAGAATTGTTCCGTATTTTTTTTCAAGATCGTGAATATGCGTGCTTACGGAAGGTTGCGTGAGATACATTCTTTCCGCAGCAGCGGTAAAACTGCTTGTTTCAACAACCGCGCAGAATGTCTGCAAACACCGTACAATATCCATAGAGGTAGAGTATATAAAATTATCTAATTTGTCAAATAGAAAATAACAATAAAGTATCAATGGTTGTGTAAAATATTTCTATAAGTAAACAGCCTTTGCATTTGAAATATTTATGCTTCGGAAGAGCCATTTTGCCTTGAGATACGCTTTGAATTTTCTTGACAATCGTATACGCTTGATTTATAGTACTTTCCGCTGTGATTCATCGATTCAGAAAGTTCTTCTTTTGGCAGAGTTCAGAGTGAATGAGTGTACTGGTCAAGGAGCGGAGTTTCATTTTAAGATTAGAGTGAGGTGAATATGATTGAATTGAATATTCCTGGTAGAGGAGATATATCAATAATGAATGTTGTTTTTGATGTGAACGGGACAATAGCGATAGATGGATTGGTAACTAATGAAATCAAAGAGAAACTTGCACAGCTTGAAAAAAAAGTGTCAGTTTGCTTGCTTACAGCGGATACTTACGGGACGATTGAAAGCGAGATGGGGAAGAGTGGGATTCGGATTCACAGGATAACGTCTCCCGAAGAAGCAAAGAAGAAGGATGATTTCATCACCAAGATCGGTGAGCAACAGACCATTGCCGTGGGAAATGGAGCAAATGATACTTTGATGCTCAAGCGAGCAGTTGTGGGGATTTGTGTGATCGATAGGGAAGGCGCATCAGCTGAGGCAGTGAGGAACGCGGATATAGTTGTGTACGGTCAGGAGTCCGTATTCGACCTTCTGAACCATCCGGAGCGGATTATTGCAACATTGAGAGAATAGTTAGTGATCACAAGATGATTGTTAAACGTTTGCAAAGGAAACAATGATGTTACAGCTCATCATCTGGGTAACTGTTTTTATTTTCAGTTTGTTTGTACTCGTAAGGGCTTCTGCGTTCTTCACTGATGCAGCAGAGGTAATAGGAAGGTCATTCAGGATTCCTGAGTTTATTGTTGGTGTTACAATTGTTGCAATCGGCACCTCCCTGCCAGAAATTATCTCATCCATTTTTGCTGTAATGAATGACGCATCGGAAATCGTTGTGGGAAATGTAATTGGTTCCAATATTGCAAATATCTTTCTTGTCATTGGCTTGATTGCTATCATAAGTAAAAAGATAAAAATCAAACATGGAATTATTCATACCGATCTTCCACTTCTTATTGGCTCTGCATTCTTTCTTGCGGTGACGATTATTGATGGAAAGTTCAGCTTATTTGAAGCGTTGTTGTGCATTGCAGGTTTTATTGTGTATATCTTTCATGCAGTAAAGTTTAAAAGAAAACGTGAGGATCCAGCGACCTTGAAAAAAAGCTCAGCAGAACTGCGTGTGAGGATTCATCCAAAGACACTCGTCATTCTTGCCACCAGCACCATTTTTATTTATATTGGAGCACGGTATACCATTGAAGCAGTTATTAAACTATCAGAGTTTCTCAAAATAGGAAAAGAAGTCATTGCCGCGAGTGCAATTGCAATTGGAACATCTTTGCCCGAGATGACAGTCAGTATTATTGCTGCAAGGAAGGGAAAACCTGAAATTGCGATCGGCAATGTCCTTGGTTCGAACATATTTAATGTTTTTATGGTGATGGGAATTCCCGCTCTTTTTGGGACCCTGATTATTCCAAAAAACATTGTCAGCTTTGGGCTCCCCATACTTCTGGTTGCAACATTTCTTTTCCTGTTTATGACGCAGGACAGAGAAATCAGGAGCAGTGAAGGATGGCTGCTTCTCATCTTTTATGTTTTCTTTATTGGGAAATTGTTTCGATTATACTAAGAGGATACATAGTCAGAGTTTAGATTACGGGAATTTATAAACGGTTGCATTTATATTCATGCCTGCGCCTACCGATGCAAATACAATAAAATCTCCGCTTTTTAATTTATGATGCTCAATTTTTCCTTTAAGCACAAGGTCAAGCAATGTGGGCAGTGTTGCTACCGAACTGTTCCCGAGCCAGGATATGCACATCGGCATAACATGAGGCGGTATTTCTTTCTCTCCATATAATTTGAATAGACGCTTTAGTATTGCATCATCCATCTTTGTGTTTGCCTGGTGTATAAATACTTTGCTTACATCACTAATGCACAATCCCGCTTTTTCAATGCTCTCCCGGGCAACAATGGGGACTGTTTTTAAAGCATACTCGTACAACTTATGACCATCCATCTTGAGGAACAATTCATTGCCTTCATAGTGAGGGTTGTACGATTTACCCATCCACAGCATATAAGCGTGATTGATCGTATCAGACCTTTCAGCATGAGAGAGTATCCCGACTGGCTCAGCGTTTTGTATCGCCTCAAGGACGGTTGCTCCTGCCCCATCAGAATATATCATACTGTCCCGGTCATGCGGGTCTGAAATTCTTGAAAGTGTTTCTGCTCCAATTATGAGAGCTCTCTTTGCTTCACCTGACTTCAAAAAGTAATCAGCCTGTATCATTCCCTGTAGCCATCCCGGGCAGCCAAAGGGGATATCGTAAGCAATTGTTTTTGGATTTTCTATACCTAATTTATGTTTTACTCTTGATGCGATGCTTGGCACAAAATCGGATCTTTTGTTGTCTGCTTTCACATCGCCAAAATTATGAGCAATAATAACATAATCAAGGCTCTCCTTATCGATTTTTGATGATTCCAGAGCATTCCTTGCGGCAAGAAATGCAATATCAGACGTTACAAGATCGTCGGTAATAAATCTCCTTTCTGAAATTCCGGTGATTTCCTCAAACTTTTTGATGATCTCTTCATTGGTCTTGTCGAATTTCTTCCCATCCGGACCATAAAACTCATTACTGAGAAAATCAGCATTTTGGATAACTTGAGTGGGTATGTAACTTCCGGTGCTAATAATGACGGAATATTTCATAATTCAATTTTAATCCGCCTCATAGTACACGACCTGCATTGCCTTGTCAAGCGAAATCGGAACAATTCCCCTTATAATCCCTAATTTACATAGCTTTATTAGCACCTGAGGTGAGAAAAAAAATTCACTCCTCACAGCTGGAGGAATATTGATACCAGAAGAAGGTGTTTGATTGTTCTATTTTGGGAATATAAAGATAACTGTCATTGAAGTACCGAATTCATTGTGTTTCAAAATTGGGCTCTGCCTTCTATTATTATTGAAACTTTTTTCCTGATGGTGCGTAATAATAGTAAACCTTATATGAGTTTGTTATTGACATTTCATTATTTTGATGTATGGTACTAAAACATTATGGAATTACAACTTTTACCCGGCACTAAATTAAATAACAGGAGCTCTTGATGCGTATATTACTCATTTCACCTAAATCACCGGTACCCATTGGAACCAAGAGGGAGAAGGCAATTCAATTTGCCCGATTGAGCCTGGCAACCGTTGCGGCTTTGTTCCCCAAGGATGCGGAAATCAAAATAATAAATGATAGTATTGATGGAATAAATTTTGATGAAAAGGTTGATATGGTTGGTATTTCAGTAATAACCTCGACTGCACCCAGAGCATACGAAATTGCAGACAGATTTAGAGAGAGGGGTGTTTCTGTCATTCTTGGAGGTTTTCACACATCAGCGCTTCCGGAAGAGGCGGCTTTGCATGCTGATGCGGTTGTAATCGGTGAAGCAGAAGGTGTTATGCATGATTTGCTTGACGATTTCAAGAATGGAAAATTGAAACAATTCTACAGATCGATTGAAAGAGCGGACCTTGCGAACCTTCCCTTGCCGAGAAAAGACCTCTTGTTTGGAAATAAATACTACAAAGAATTTGATATGATTCAAACTACAAGAGGATGTCCCTTTAGTTGCGATTTCTGTAGCGTCACAAAATTTTATGGACGGACCTATCGTCGGCGTCCAATTAAGGACGTAATTTGGGAGATCAAGCAATCGAGACAACGAACCATACGGTTCTTTGTTGATGATAATATTGCTGGTCACCCAAAATATGCCAAGCAACTCTTTAGAGCTTTAATTCCCTTAAGGATAAAATGGTTTGGACAAGCGTCAATAATTATTGCAAGAGATAAAGAATTGCTCAGGCTTGCTGCGGAGAGCGGTTGCATCTCTCTTTATATTGGTTTCGAATCATTATCCCCGGATAGTTTAAAAGAGGTTGGAAAAAGAGTGAACTTGCTGCAGGACTACAAGGTGGGGATCAAAAAAATCCACGATGGTGGAATCGGCATCATTGGAGCATTTATTTTTGGCTTTGATTCTGATGAATTGGGGGTCTTTGAAGAAACAGTTGATTTTATAGATAGAAACCAGATTGAGCTGGCAAGTTTCGCCATTCTGACACCGCTTCCTGGAACGCAATTTCATAAGCGAATGAAAGAACAAGGAAGAATAATCGAAGATAATTGGTCAAAATATACTTGTGGAGAAGTTGTGTTTCAGCCAAAGTTACTAACCGTTGATCAGCTTCAAAGTGGTTATTACTGGACACGAAAACAGGTCTCCTCATTCCGTTCAATATTTCAGCGAACCCTTCATCTGAGAAAAACTGCTCTGCTATTCCTTCCCGTAAATTTGATAATGAGAAAGGGAGTAAGAGCTCATCTAAGGGACCCCAGCGTTTCTTCGATAGTCACTCGCCGGTATTTCCAGGGATCCAAAGTCACGGACCTGGTTAAGCGACGAATAAGAGAATTACCATAATACTTCACTTTATGGATTAAACTCTTTCCTGAGTATTGAATATAGTTTGAGATCATTATATGTGCCCTTTGCG
>SOKD01000321.1 GCA_004376305.1 Candidatus Cloacimonadota bacterium
TGAATCATACGAATGAGTACAAATCCCCCTATTGCTGCTCCAATATAGAAGGTAAAGAATCGCCAGAGTACCACATATACACCAAGGAGATGAACAGGCGCAATGCGGTTGAAGAGTGATATAAATGCGGCTTCTGATACACCACTTGCACCAGGAGTTGGGACAAAGAATAGTAAAAATTTCAAAATGAGCTGCAGATAAACTGTTTCGAGGATTGGAGGACGCTCACCGAGACCGAGCAGCATTACCGGTGCAATAAGGAAGAGCCCAACATACGACACAACAGTTACGAGAAAAGCGAGGAGCAGCAGGAACTTTTTCCTGGTAAAATAGAGTTTCAGGCTCCTTCTGAAATCATCAACCTCAATGAATAATTTTCTAAAAAGACGGAATAAACGTTTTGACTTAACAATCCTTCTTCGCTTTAAGAAGAAACTGAGGCGATACGCTGCTCTCTTGAGTATTTTTGGATTGAGCATGAGCATAAGGAGCAGTAAAATTGCAATCCCATAAATAATGAACAGGTAACGCATCAAAGCCTGTGTAATAGTACCCTTCAATAAACCTCTGTAGTGAAAGTAAATAATGGGGACAACAAAAATAAAAATAAAAAGCTCAAGGATACCTCTAAAAAGAAGAATAACGCTTCCCTTTCCAATTGATATCCCCTCTTTTTTGAGTATATAGAGCTGAACGGGTAACCCTCCTGTCTGGAACGGCGTAACAGCAGCAAGAAATAACCCCGAAGTGATAACTGCTATTGCAGTTTTTATAGTAACTTTCTTTCCGAGTGCGTAACTGAGTATCTGAACCCTGAGCCCATCCATGAATATATAAAGACCCCAGAGTGCGAAGCAGATGAACAAATACAGGACATTGAACTTCTTCAGTGCATGCCATGTCTCTTTATCCAGCGTCAATGTCATTATGACGATGATGGTAAGCACTGTGATGACAAGAAAGATTCGCATGCCAATATTTACCTTTCTCCGTAATGTCACAGTATTCCTTTCTCTTCCAATAGTTTCGAAAATCTTGATACTTCATGCAACGATAGCTGTATCTGCAGGGCATAGAGTGGAACGTGCATGTCTGTGCAAAAGCTGCGCAGCGTATACAGATCCTTCTCAGTTGTTACAATAGCATCTACTGAATGCCGCGCAACAAGCCTGTTTATCTTTCGAATATCACCTTCACAATAGCGGTGGTGGTCTAAAAATCCAATACGGTGCACAACGTTCAAACCCAATGTCGAAAGCGTGGAAAAGAATGAACGATTGTTGCCCAGTGATGCGATTGCAAGTATCCTTGTGTCTTTGAGCACTTCATTATTTACTCGATTTCCTTCCGGAACAGTCAACAAGGAGAGTGTATCATGAAACGAAATAAATATCGGGATTGCACGATTCACCGATTGCACCGCCCGGATTAGTTCTTCCACCTTTTGCTTTATTACCTGATTGCACCGTGTAATAACAACGATATTCGCTCTCTGTATCGCTCCAATCGGTTCTCTCAGCCTTCCTGCCGGTAACAGAAATGCATGTTTGAGATTATCAGTTGCATCAAGAAGCACGATATCAAGGTCACGAGCCAAACCGAACGATTGAAAACCGTCGTCAAGTATAACAACATCGGGTTTATAGGTATCAAGAGCGTATCTGCAACCCTTATACTTCTTGCGTGTGACAACAACAGGGACAGATGTTCTCTGTGTAATGAGCCACGGTTCATCACCGCCAACATCAAGAGCATCACCTGTTGATAAATCAATAATCTGCTCTTTGGAAACACGACCGTATCCTCGTGTTACAATCACCGTTTTTCTTTCATGCTTTTTTAATAAATTTACAAGAAATATCACAAAAGGGGTCTTCCCCGTTCCACCAACACTTATATTTCCAATGCTAATGACATTTGTCTGAAATTCATGGACAGGCACCATCCCTAATGTATGGACAATCCTGTAAACACTGAAAGCAAGATAGTACAGGTACGAAAAGGGAACCAGCAAAAAACTAAAAATCCTGTAAAACCGGTATTCGTTCATTGTTCCTCAATGAAACCGGTTTTTTTCAGAATAGCAATATAGGCATCGACCACACCTCTTTTCTGTTCGATGTACTTCCTTGAATTCTTTCCCATTTCCTTCCGCATCTCTGTATTCTTCAGCAGATTTAAGAGTGTCTTTTGAAGTTCTTTCTCATTCTTCACCAGGAGGGCACTTTTTGTCTCTATGAGATCAAGTGCATCCGTTCTCGCATTATTTGTATGAGGTCCAAACACAGTAGGGACACCAAAAAATGCTGGCTCGAGCAAGTTGTGACCTCCGTATGGCAGCAGCGTTCCACCAACAAAAGCTACATCAGCAACCGAATAAATGCTCCTTAATTCTCCAATGGTATCCAAAATGAGAACGTGCTCGCCATTGTACGAAACCTTCTCGGTACGTTTCAGGAAAGATAGTCCTTCCCTTGCCAAAATACTCTCTATCTCACCAACCCTGTTCATATGCCTTGGTGCTATAATGAGGTAAGAATCATTCCCATTTTCTCGCAGAGCCTTGAAAGCCCTTATTACCATTTCCTCCTCACCCTTCCTTACACTTCCTGCAACAATAACAGTTTTCTGAGGGGGAATCCCCAGCTCATTCCGCGTAAACGGACGTGTTATTGAATTCTCAATCTTCAGGGAACCGACTACTCCTATCTTTTTCTGGTGTACGCCAAGCCGAAGAAACTTCTCCTTCTCATTATCACTTTTCGGGAAAAAAGTGTCGATCTGATTAAAAAGTCTCTGACTGAAACATTTGAACCTGAGATATCTTTTGTACGTAGCATCAGATAACCGCGCATTAGCAAGCACAATCTTTACCTTTTTTTTCCTGCAGATAAAAACCAATGATGGCCATATTTCTGTCTCAATAAGTATGAGTGTTCGGGGATTTATTCTTTCAATCCCTCGATTCATTATTGGAAGATAGTCAAAAGGAAGCAGCACAAATTCATCGATCCCTTCCATTATCTCTGCAGCATGTTCTTTCCCGGTTACTGTCATCGCGGAAACAATGATGCGATTGGACGGGAATTTCTTTTTTATCTGGAGCGCAAGTTTACTTGCTGCCGTAATTTCTCCAAGTGAAGCCCCATGAATCCAGATGCACCCCTTCCTATTCGAATAATCAAAAGGATAGATTCCCATTCTCTCGCGCCACTCAGCAGGTGATGTTTTCCTTTTTACATATATATACGGTAAGGTCAATACATAAACAAAGGTCCAGAGAATATTGTAGAAAATAATCAAGATTGTTTTCATTTAAAATCTTTCGGCAATGCTATTTATTTCTTTCAGTTCCTTCTCAAGTTCCTCCCTGATCGCCCTATCATCCGCTTCTCTTTTGATGTAATGGACATTACCAAAGAGAACAGTAACCCTGCTCGTTGGAAGTGGAATCATAAAACGGTCCCAGCTCGCGAAGTATTTAGCAAACTGTGCTCCAACCCCTATTGGAAGAACCGGTCTACCCGAGTATTTTGCTATCGTTATCGCTCCACCTGAAAAATGATACCGGGGACCCTTCGGTCCGTCTGGTGTTATGGCAAGGTCTCGATCCTTTACTGCCCTGGTCATGAGACGGCAAGCCCTTGCTCCTCCACGCGTCGTGGACCCCCGCGTTACCGTAAAACCCATTAACTTCAATGTACGGGCAATGATCTCTCCGTCACGATGATGCGAAACCAATATGTTAATTTTCCTGTTCCGGTGTGAATAGAGAATGGGGAAAAATTTTTGGTGCCAGAAAACAGCAATGACATTACCATCGCTTTTCGCCCTGTGATATGCTTCAGTATTGATAAATCTGTATCTCAGAGTTGAACCGATCAGACGAACAACTAAAACAATCAACAGCGGTAAAAGAAACAGCGTTGTATGCTTAAGTATCCGGTTTACAGAATAGTTTCTTTTCATTTTTCTTCATCAAGTTTTGCAACAATGATTTGAGCTGCATTCTCAGACGCGCCCTTTTTCCCAACACTCGTTATTACCTTATCAAGCTCACTCTTAATCCGCATTGCATACTCTTTATCATCAAGCATCCTGAGAATTTCAGTTGCTATATGGTGAACCTTAATGGAGAACTGTGTATATTCGGGGACAATCTTCTTTCCCCTCACAATGTTAACCAAACCAATATAGGGAACTTTTATGAGCCATTTTGCAATGAGATATGACAGTATTGATACCTTATAGATAATCACGCATGGTGTCCTGAGAAATGCAGTTTCGAGCGTTACGGTACCTGATGCAGCAACTGCTGCATCGGCAGCATTAATTCCATCGGACGTCTCCCCATATATCATCTTAACAGTAGCCCTATCGTGAAGAAGCGCCTTCATCTCTTTATATATAGTAGGAAGAATGAATTGTATTTCTGGTTTTCTTTTTTTTATTTCATCTGAAATTGAAAGCATGACCGGCAGTATCCGCCTTATCTCCCCTTCTCTGCTTCCCGGGAGCAATGCAACAATAGGTTTTTCCGGATTCAGAGCATGCTCTTTACAGAAATCTTCCCTGTTTTTCCTCAAAGCCATCTCATCAATAATGGGATGCCCCACATAGAATGTATTAATGCCATACGACTTGAATATCTGCTTCTCAAAAGGAAAAATCACAAGGGCATAATCAACATTCTTATACATGCTCCGCAATCTCCATCCCCCCCATGCCCAGACCTGTGGTGTTATATAATAAAAAACCTTGATTCCAAGCATTCTTGCAAAGGGAGCAAGCCGGAGATTGAATCCAGGTGAATCTATGAGTATGAGAGCATCCGGTTTCATTTCCCTCATCTTTGCGACCAGGGAACGCAATATCCTCTTGATAGTATTGAGCTTTTTTACAACTTCCCAGAAACCGATTACTGACAGGTGTTCAATACCGAAAAAGAGATGGACACCTTCCTCCTGCATCTTCATTCCCCCAACCCCGTAAAACATGCTCCCTGGCAATCCTTTTCTTAGTTCCCGTATAAGAAAAGAGGCATGCAAATCACCCGATGCCTCCCCGGTAATGATAAAAATTTTGACCATCACCATCCTATAGCACAATTCTGTTCCTTTGTCAAGGAATGTAAGCTTAGCGTACTGCATGGCTTTTTGAAAAAATCCTTGACAAAGAAACGATTTCGTATTATATATAAATACTTTCTTCGGGGCGGGGCGAAAATCCCCACCGGCGGTAAAGCCCGCGAATCCTCAAAGGATTGATCTGGTAAAATTCCAGAGCCGACAGTAACAGTCTGGATGGGAGAAGGAAGCGAAACATATTCCCCCGAAGAAATACAGTACACATGCAAAGCACCGCAATGACTCATACCGAACGCTTGATGAAGCGAGTATTTCAGATAGCAAAAAGGGGAAAAGGGCGGGTGAGCCCTAACCCACTCGTAGGAGCGCTCGTTGTAAAAAATGGCTCAATAGTGAGTGAAGGGTATCATAAAAAAGCGGGAACCGAACACGCAGAAGTTATTGCTATTAAGAAAGCAGGCAAGAACATCCGGGGTTCCACAATGTTTATAAATCTTGAGCCATGCTGTCATTTCGGACGGACACCGCCCTGCACGGATACCATTATTAAATCCGGAATAAAAGAAATCTATATCGGAATTCAAGATCCGAACCCGCTTGTATCCGGAAAAGGAATTACAAGTCTCAGGAAAAATAAAATTAAGGTGCATACTGGTATACTTGAAGAGGAAGCCAGAGAGCTTAATGAATTTTATTTTACCTTCATGGAGGACAAACGTCCTTTTATCATACTCAAGATTGCACAGACAATTGACGGTAAAATCGCCGATGTATCTGGAAACAGCAAATGGATAACAAATGAATATGCACGCAGGAAGGTTCATAAACTCAGAAATGAAGTTGATGCGATTCTCACCGGTATTGGCACAGTTCAGGCAGATAATCCACAACTGACAGCTCGCCTGGTAACAAAGACAAAGGAACCATTTCGCATCATTCTCGATTCCAGGCTCCGAATTCAAGAGAAGGCAACGGTTGTCAAGCACGGCACCATTATTGCAACC
>SOKD01000141.1 GCA_004376305.1 Candidatus Cloacimonadota bacterium
TATACATGTCTTTCCGGGAAAATGTTACCTCAAAGGAGAGCGTAATCTAACTATTTACCACAGAATGATTTATGTCATTCTTGATGTCTTTCATCTTCTGCATCTGCTCTATGGTCCACCCATTCCGTAGGAATGCAATGGAGTTATTCTGCCAGAGTGGATCCATATTTTTAAAATGCGCATCCTGCCTCCAATCGAATGAACCCGGTACAGGGGAAAATTCGCTGATGAATACTTTAACTCCCAGACACCTGACAAATTCAAGTGTACGTTTCGTATCGTCAACACTTTGATCAAATCTTCCTGCCATTATGTAGATGCCAATTTCCTGACGTGAAAAACCTGCTTTTAGAAGATTGGAAACTGCATGCTCAACCTCTTCATTGTAAACCTTGTTGCCTGTTTTGTTCTGGAATGCAACATTGCTGCTCTCAAGCCCGATGCGGATTGTCTTGAAATTGCTTCTGTACAACATCGCAGCCACATCCTCTGTTACGAATCGCGCATGAATACCATTTGGAGTATGAAATCGAATCCGATAATCTTTTTCGAGTATTTTTTCGAAAAGCGGTAAAAAGTGGTCTTCTGCCCTGTACAGGAGCGCATCATCATAAAGGGCAATATCCTGTACTTGTAATCTTTTCGTATACATTTCAATTTCATCAATAATCTTCTCGTGAGCAAAAAAAAGGAAATCCTTTGCAAGAAGATGAGAAGCACAGTACGAACAATAGAATGGACAGCCCAGAGATGTCAGCATTGCAATAGAAGAGTGTTTATCATACAGGTGATATGCCGGTGAGTATGCATTATAGAAACCTTCAGTACTCAAGCACTTATCTTTGCCAATTATCAGTTCCTGCAAAACCGCACAGGGATTATTATCTGAGATTACCAGATCAGCGCCGCTGCGCTTTCTGGCATGGTCAGGTATCAACTGCGCATAAATTCCACCAAGCACAATGTTTGCTCCCGGCAATTCCTCTCTGATAATCCCTATCATATCAAAAACACCCTGATACCAGTAGGTCATAACCGATGTAATGAGTACTGTATCCACTTCTTTCGTTCTCCTAAGTATGTTTCGTACACAAGAGACCGGCATACCAAACCTCCAGAACCTTTTCGGGATGGAGTTGATGGCACCCGGTTTACGTATCTCCTCGGCATGATACTTCCCCGTCCCGTACAGACGATTTTCCGGAGTTATTCCTGCTTCAAGAAGGAGGGGATCGTACCGATCAAGACAATCAAGTAACAGAACCTCGCACCCTTTCTTTTCAAGAAAAGATGCGATATACAGCAGCCCGAGTGGTTTTGACCAAAGGTCAAAGGCGGAAAAATCGTAAATCCAAGGATTGACAAGAAGGACCTTGTGCACTTCACTGCCCCGTCAGGGCGTCCATCATTATTTGCATCTTTGAAAGATACTGTTTTTTATATTTCTCATTGATTGGCTCCGCTGGTGGAAGATCCACCTTTAACGGATTGATCCACTTACCATAGTTCTTAATTCCAAAATGGAGATGAGGGCCAGTTGAGAGACCGGTCGAGCCAATATACCCAATAACATCACCCTGCTTCACTTTTGCACCGGAGACAACTCCCTTCTGAATCCTTGAGAGATGTCCATAGTATGTCTTGAAACTATTGGGATGATTAACGATAATAAGCTTTCCATAACC
>SOKD01000362.1 GCA_004376305.1 Candidatus Cloacimonadota bacterium
TTGGAGGAAGAGGAGAAAATAAAGGATGCCAATGATCATGACAATAAAGATGACCATCGTAAAAGGGTTTTGCTGCCCCTTTTGCGCTCCCTCTCCCATTGCATACAGCGTTGATACCATAATGCCTCCTTTTCGTCCGTTATACAAGAAAACGGGAATGATGTCAATAGTATTCTGAGTAAATTGGATGGTGTATTCCTTGATCATACAAGATGAACGAAAAAACGATTCATTATATTTTCCTTGACTTTAATTTCATTATTTCATACTATACCACGCATAGTAATGAAGAAACAACGCATTGCAATCATAGGCGCAGGACCATCGGGGATTTCCTGTGCTATACAGCTCAAGCGGTTCGGATTTGAACCTTTTCTTGTAGAAAAAGATAGTGTTGGCGGGCTTCTGCTGCAAGCAAATTGCGTGGAAAACTATCCGGGATTCCCCGGTGGCATATCGGGGGCCAAGCTCGCTACCTATTTCAAGAAGCAGCTCGAGGAATATTCTATCAAGGTTCATTCGATGGAAGTATGTAAACTCAATACTTGCAATGGTGGTTTTTTATTAGACACCAATCAAGGTACAATTGAAACGGAAATTGCAGTTATTGCATCAGGTACCGAGCCCAAAAGGATGAATGTGTATACAGAAGATGCTGCGAAGAATATGTTTTACGATGTCAGATCATTGAGAACAATAAAGGAAAAAGATATTGCAATAGTCGGAGGCGGTGATGCAGCGTTCGATTATGCTCTGGGGCTTTCATCAAATAATAGCGTCAGGATCCTGGTAAGAAAGACTACATGTTCCTGTCTTCCTCTTCTCTATAAAAGGGCAGAGAAAAATTCGAGGATCAGTATAATTTCTAAAACTTCTATTAAAGCAATAGAAGAGAACAATGGTAAATTGAGGTTGAGGATTGACGCTAACGGGGATTCTTGTATTTGTGTCGATTACATCCTTTTTGCAATTGGCAGAGAACCGAGTGTGAGCTTTCTTTCAGGGAAACTACTGTCGGTTTTCAAGAATGTAACTTGTGTTCGGAATCTTTACTTCATTGGTGATGTTGTAGGAGGGCTGCATAGACAGGTGGGAATTGCCGTTGGAGATGGTTTGCGTACAGCTATGGAAATACACAAAGAGGCAAAGAGAAGATAATGGAAATTATAAATGTATTTGGAAATGAAGAGCTTGCCAGGGTGTATCTTGGCAGGATGGATGGTGGTGAAATTCTTGAGTTTGTTGAATCGGTTCAACCACCTGTTCCACGGGATGAGAAGTGGGTTCTCATTATTTCAACGCTATATGGATGTCCGGTACAATGTAAAATGTGTGATGCTTCAGGTCAATACAGGGGAAGAGTAATGGCTTCTGAGATGTTTGCTCAGATCGATTATCTGGTAACCAGGCGGTTCCCGGAACGGAGTGTGCCTATTCGGAAATTTAAGATCCAATTTGCAAGGATGGGTGAACCCTCATTTAACAGGGATGTGCTTGTTGTCTTGCGAGAATTGCCGGTTATGTACAATGCACCCGGGCTCATGCCCTGCATTTCGACGATTGCACCTGATGGAACAGAAGGTTTTTTTGATGAACTTATTGAGGTCAAGAACGAGTTGTTTTCAGGCGGTCGTTTCCAATTGCAATTTTCAGTACACTCGACTGATATCTTGAAGAGGGACTTTCTTATGCCTGTGGAAAAGTGGGATTTCGATCGCATTGCGCAATACGGAAAAAGGTTCTATCGGGAGGGTGATAGAAAGATTGCTATTAATTTTGCTGTTGCGAAATATTTTCCTGTTGATGCTGATGTGGTTGCCGAGCATTTCGACCCTGAAGTATTTATTGTAAAATTAACGCCGTTGAATCCCACCTGCGCTGTTTTGCAAAACAACCTTGAATCGCTTTTTTGCTCAGAAGATATGACAGCCCAGAGGCTCGTGGAGAGTTTTCAAAACAGGGGATTCGAAGTCATTCTCAGTATCGGCGAGCTCGATGAAAACAGGATAGGGAGTAATTGTGGTCAGTATGTCACACGTTATCTTGCTGAACAGAATGTTTATCCTCCTATGCCAGGGCTTAGGATGGGAGAGCATTAATAGTTATTTATTGACAAAATTATTGCTTAAGAAAAAGAACATGGATGCAAAAGAAATAAGACGGCATGGGGAGCACTTGTGCAGGGAAGGAAAGGGAATGATTTTCATGTTTGAAGTTTCTGGTTCGTTGTTTTTTTCGACATCAGGATTTAGGAATTTTGGTTATTTGATTCTGGTGGAGGGGGTACTGTGATCGTTGTTACCGGCGCTGGAGGCTTTATTGGCAGTGCTGTGGTGTGGTTACTCAATAAAAGAGGTGAAAGCAATATTCTTGCCGTGGACATTGATGAATACTCAGATAGATACAAAAATCTTGTCAATCTTCAATATACAGATTACTCTGGCAGGGATGTGTTTCTTGAAAGAATTGAAAAGGGAAGATTTGATGATATCGTGGACGGGGTAATCCATATGGGAGCATGCAGCGATACAACAGAAAGGGACAAGGATTATCTCATGAGCAATAATTATGAATATACAAAACGTCTTGCAATCTGGGCTCTTGAGCAAAAGAAACGATTTGTATATGCTTCAAGTGCTGCAACGTATGGTGATGGAAGAGAAGGTTTTTCTGATGATCATTCTTTACTTCACAAATATAAACCACTCAATTTATACGGTGAATCTAAACACTGTTTTGATATTTGGGCATTGGAAAACGGATTTTTGGATAAGATTGCCGGGCTTAAGTATTTCAATGTTTTTGGTCCAAATGAATATCATAAGGGCAACATGAGAAGCATGGTTCATAAATCCTTTTGTCAAATAAAGGAGACAGGGGTTGTCAAATTATTTAAGTCGAATAATTCTGATCATAAGGACGGGGGACAGGTAAGAGATTTTATCTATGTGAAGGATGCAGTCACAATGACACTCTTTGTCTATGACAACGTGCGAATACAAGGAGTGATTAATATCGGGACAGGCATAGACAGGAGTTTTAATGATCTTGTATCAGCAGTATTTCGTGCGATAGATAAAGAGATTACAATTGATTACATTGAAATGCCTGAGGGCTTGAGATCGCACTATCAGAGTTATACAAGAGCAGAAATGTCAAAATTGAGGGAGTTCGGCTATCAGGAGATTATTTCGACGCTGGAAGACGGCATTACCGATTATGTAAGAAATTATCTTCTCGCATCTGACCAGTATCTTAAGTGATGATTTATTTAACGGATTATGATAATCTCTTTCACATAGAGGAGTTCCCGGTCCCGATTTTCAAGAAAATTGCGAAGCAGAAACTCAATATCCGGATTGATCCTGTCATCGTAACATAATTCCTCATTTACATGAATAAGGAGAGGTTGATCCAGTTGAACCATATCCGGGTGTATGTAGATAGTAAAACCACCGAGTTGCGAACTCTTAATATCAAAATTATTTGCGGAGAAAGAAACCTCCGCTCGTGCCGATGGTCTGTCCCTGGTGAAGAGGTTGTATTTCTTTGGCGGAGGAAAATGACCCTTCAATACGATTTTCTTATTGTCTCTCAGTACGGTAATTTCTGCTGGATCACCGCGTTTTTTTGTTGCCTTGTAATCATTGAGTACCTGCATGCTTGTGACGGTGTCGTTTTCAACCTTGATGATAATGTTCCCATCCTTTGCTCCAACAAGTTCAGCAAATGTGCTGTCAATAACCTTGCTCATTCTGATACCTTCACCCTCATGGGTTTCATCGGGATAGAAACCAAATACTATCCTGTCGTCGATGAGTTCCATGTTGTGATCGGTATACCATTCCGGAATGTCTCCTGGGATAACAGAATCGA
Organism: Candidatus Cloacimonadota bacterium; assembly: GCA_004376305.1. Classification (GTDB taxonomy): domain Bacteria; phylum Hydrothermota; class E44-bin80; order E44-bin80; family E44-bin80; genus SOKD01. The sequence goes on from SOKD01000362.1 coordinate 3,877, forward strand.
CTGAAAGCCACATACATCTGCCATGACGGTTTTTAACTGTTTCCCATTTAATAAAGGAGGGATTGACCTGGCGCGGATGAGTGTTCATGAACTTCATCATTTTGGGAATTTCCTGCTCTGCATATTCAAAAGAATGTCCGATCCCGGTGTAAATGCGGTACAAAATATCTCCCCCTGCCTTTCTTGCGAGGGCTATCATCGGGCTGATTTTTTTATCCGGGTAAAGTGCATCTTCATCCGTATTGATAACTGAAAGCGGACGATTGAAGAGATTAACGAAATAGGTTTGTATGCCGCCATCAAGCGAGCCGACTCCGGGATGTCCATTGAGCGGGAGAAAGGCAGCAAAATCGGAAGGATGACACATTGCGAAAAAAAATGAGCCGGATGCACCATCAGAAAAACCAGTCATGTAAACCCGATTGTCATCGATGTTGAAATCTCTTTTTGTAATCCGGATTTGAGATTTGATGTTCTCAACCCCAACGGAATTCCACCATGTTGCCCCTTCCTGTCCGAAAGGGAAGAGCACAATATAACCTTCACTTTCAGCGTATGGAAGAAATGGTGACTCCTGAACGTATTTTTCAGGATCTTCAATAAGCTCTTTTCTGCTCACACCTCCATGGAGATACACCAGAAGAGGTGTTCTCTTTCTCGGGTCATAGTTTTCTGGAATATACCAGCAAAAGGATCGTTTCCTTCCATCGATGCATAGATTTTCAGACAGCACAATGTCCTTTTCTCCCTGTTCATCGAATGTAATGTTTTCAAGAAGTGTGCTTATGGTATCTGCAGAAGGTTTGAGCTTGAGAATATCCTCAATGAGCCTGTCCTGTTCTTTTGCTTTCTCTGAGGTAATGAGTTGTCGTACTATTGTTTCTAAATCCTCACTGAATAGTGAAACACTTAGGAATAGGAATGCAAGAAAAGCGCATACTGACTTCCTCATGGCAACCTCTCCTTTGCTTTATTCTATTTTGCAGGTAAGGGTCAGAAATGAGTCACCGGGATATTGCCCACATACCCGTTTATCGAGCGATTTTCTTACATTCACCGAGCCCTTATGTCTGGAATTTTACAAGAAAGCAAAAGCGAAGTCAAGGTTTTTCGCTTGACACAAAGATTTTTTTCACTATAATTGGTAGACAATTAAGCTTGGTTCCTTTTCGTGAATGGTTCGTGTTCGTTCGTGGCAATTATTGAAGTACTGGAGGGAGAACAATATGATTGAAAAGACAGGGTTTTTCTACATGGGAAAAGAATTTTCTATGGATGAGAACAAAACCCATGATTGCCTTCACTATGATTCACGGGATTTGACAACGCATGCTGTGTGCATTGGAATGACGGGAAGCGGAAAAACAGGACTCTGCATTGATTTACTTGAGGAAGCCACGCTCAATGGGATTCCATCCATTATTATTGACCCAAAAGGTGATATGACAAACCTTCTCCTTGCTTTTCCAGACCTTTTGCCGGAGGATTTCATTCCGTGGATCAATGATGATGATGCGCGAAGAGATGGGGTTGATGTTGCTACCTATACGGGTAAAATTGCCCGAATATGGAAGGAAGGACTCAGCACGTGGGGTATTGGATCAGACAGAATAAGGAAGTACAAGGAATCGGCAGAATTCAAGATCTATACTCCTGGAAGCAAAGCTGGCTATAGAGTGAGTATTCTCTCTTCCCTTCATGCTCCAAAACTTACATGGACGGAAGAAGAAGAAACACTGCGTGAAAAAATAAGGGGAACGGTATCGGCGTTGCTCGGCATCATTAATTACAATACCGACCCAATTCGCTCAAAAGAGCATATTTTGCTTTCCAACATATTTGAGCATTTCTGGAGGAAAGGAGAAGATTTAACGCTTGAGACACTCATCGGTGCAATTGGGAATCCTCCATTTAAAAAACTTGGTGTTTTATCTCTTGAAACATTTTTCCCAAAAAATGAAAGACAGAAGTTGCTGCTTGACCTGAATAGTATTATTGCTGCACCAAGCTTTGAGAACTGGATTGAGGGAGAACCCCTTAATATTCAAGATTTCCTTCACAATAGTAAGGGGGTTCCACAGGTATCAATTTTTTATACTGCTCACCTGAGCGACAACGAGAAGATATTTTTCACGAGTCTCTTGCTTGAGGAAATGCTTACCTGGGTGCGTTCACA
>SOKD01000361.1 GCA_004376305.1 Candidatus Cloacimonadota bacterium
ACAAAAAAGAGTTCTTCTAAGCACAAAAGCCTCCTTTTACTAAGGTTTGTGAAACAAAGTTCACCTCCTTTCCGTATGATATTTAGTAAATACCATTGTAGACTAAACTCAGGAATCTGTCAAGTTCTTTCTCTCAAGTTTCAGAATAACTTTGGCATGCGTATCGTTGATTATTGCACTATGTCAAGGTTTTTCGAAATGTTTTCATGATTTTAGAATTTTATTTTTGTAATAATCGCAATATCGGGTAATTCTGCAGAGGGTACATTTTGGTGAGACCGGTTTGCAGAGATTTTGCCCGTACGAGACAAGAAGGTCATTTATTGTAATCCAGTACCGAGGAGGTAATTTCCCTCGTAATCCCATCTCCGTTTCAAAGGGAGTCTTGGTGTGTACATAACCCCATCGATTCATAATTCTATGAACATGTGTGTCGACACAGATAGCCTGTTTTTTAAAAGCAATGGTAAGAACAAGATTTGCGGTCTTTCTGCCAACTCCTGGTAATTCGAGAAGTTCATCCATGGCATCTGGAACATTACTGTTATGTCTCTCAATGAGTAATGCGCTCACGCGCTTTATGGTCCTTGCCTTTCTGCGATAAAAGCCAACAGGATAAATAGCTTTTTCTATCCTTTTTACAGAAAGAGCAGAGATGCTCTGTGGGGTATCTGCAATTGAAAAGAGCCTATATGATGCTCCTTCAGTGACCAGATCTTTTGTTCTCAGGCTCAGAAGACAGGAAATGAGGACTTTGTAGGGGTTTTTGAACTGGTTTTCGATTTTTCCAACGATCGGTGTTTTCCATTTCTTTGTCTCTTCGGCAAGTATAGTAATGACGGTTTGTATGCTTTTGCTATTCATCAATAGGGATAATGGGGGAGTGCACGTTCTGTAATTTTTGAGTATTACAGAGCGGGAAGGATAATAGTCACCATGGTTCCTTTTCCAACAGCGCTCGTAACGTCGATTGTTCCTTTGTGGTCTTCGACGAAGCGTTTTGCGATCGACATACCCAAACCGATGCCCTTTGCCTTTCCCTTGGAGACAAAGGGCTCAAAAATTTCCTTAAGCGTTTCCTTATCAATACCAATTCCTGTATCCTTGAAGGAAACGGTAACTGATTTATTTCCCTTTGCAGAGCTGATGGTGAGGGTGCCACCGTCCTGCATTGCATCAGAAGCATTCGAAATGATATTAATAAATACCCTTCTCATCTTCTGCGGGTCGATTTCACATAAACAATGTGCCCCGAGTTGCAGATTGAGGTTGACAGTTCGTTTTTCAAGGTCATTGCTTGAAATCGCGGCAACTTCCCGGAGCAAGGTGTCTATTTTGAGAGGAATTGTTTCAAGTTTATACGTACCTTTTGAAAATTCAAGTATTTCCTGAGTCATCTTGAGAATGATATTAATTACGTGGAGCATAGTGGATGCAGCATTGATAAATGGTTCCGTTGCATCCTTGCTATATTTTATATACTCTGCGTAGCCCTTAACAACACTTAGATGATTCTTGAGGTCATGGATAATACCTCCTGCAACTCTTCCAATTGTTGAAAGGCGTTCTGCTTTTATAAGTTCTTCCTGAACATTCTCAAGGTCACGGTATGTTTTCCTGAGCTCCTTGTTCTTCTTCTTCAAATCATCGATTAATCGCCGGTCGGTTTCCCTGATTCGT
>SOKD01000172.1 GCA_004376305.1 Candidatus Cloacimonadota bacterium
TGTATTATTCGGATTTCACACTTCCTTGCAAAAATACCCTATGGATCACTCCAGGTTGGAAGACCATCATTTCCCTTTCTGCTAATGTACTATTTCCTCCTGGTTGGTTTTTTTGCATTGAAGAGGAAACTTATATTTTTCATTGTTGCGCTCTTATTGGTCTTCAATATTTTCGTATTCACCAGGGTGTGGAAGATATATCATCCACGATTAGCAGTCTATTTTCTTGATGTTGGTCAAGGGGATGCTGCAGTGATTGTGTTTCCCGGAAAGGAAGTCTGCATTATTGATGGAGGAAGAAGGAGCAACTTTATTGATTACGGAGAACGTGTCATCATTCCATTTCTTTGCTCTCGTGGCATTACACATATCCATACCATTATTGCGACGCATCCTGATGTTGATCATTATGGTGGTTTGATATCGGTTATTGAGCATTTCCCGGTTGGAAAGCTCCTGGTTAATGGATCATCAAAAGAATCGTTTTTGTACAAGAAACTTCTTGCAACGGCACAAGAGAAAGGAACTCCGGTTTATACGGTGGGGAGAGGAGAGGTGCTCAGGATAGGGCAGCATAAGATGTATGTTCTCAATCCACCATCAGTGGATATGGTTGATATTCTGCCAACTAATGAAGGTTCAATTGTTCTGAAATTAGGATACGGAAAGGTTACCTTTTTGTTTACCGGAGATTTCCCGAATAGGGTGTTGAAGCTGCCGGGTTCCTGCTTGTCTTCCACTGTACTCAAATTTTCTCACCACGGCGCAGCCTTCTCTAAATTATCCACGTTTCTGTGTACGGTAAGACCAGAGATAGCAACGATTTCTGTTGGCAGAGACAATCCGTTCGGACATCCAGAATGTGAGAACATTCAGATGCTCAAGCAATCAGGTTGTCGGGTTTACAGAACAGATACCGATGGAGCCATTACCCTTATCACAGACGGAAAAACGATTCGCACTGCTCTGATGATCCGGTGAAACTTTCATTTTTTGCTTGACAAGTTCTCTGGGAATTTGTATTATTATTTTAATACGAAAGTAAATGGCACGATTCTATAAAGGAGGAATTATGGTTGATTCGTCTAAATGTTTCCTTGCGTATGTCAGTATCCCTGTGGTATTTGCATTTTTGCTTGTGTCGTTTCTCGGCTGCGGAACTCTGTGGGGAGAAAAGATACTGGTTACGCGATTTACCTCCCTTGGAGTTGATATCAATGAAGTAAAACTGGAAGTAGCCACGAAGCTTTTTGCAGGAGAATTGTCAAAATCGAATAAACAGGGACTTTATATACTCGATACGTTTCAGCAATGCGTTACCGTTGCCTGCGCAGTTGCAGTGGGTGTGGAACAGGGAGTCGATAAAGTGGTTCTTGGCTCCATTAACAGACTTGATCCCTCCAAGTACTTTGCCTAATTGAAGATAGTTGATGTGGAAAAGGAAGTCGTAATCTATGCAACGCAATATCCAATGGCTTCCATTGATAACCTTGATCTTGTCATGAGGGTACTTGCACATGCCTACCTTGAGGGAATCCAGGCTGAAGAGATTGCAGATAAGGAGGAAGTCAGTTGGAAGAAAAAGGCGACATCAATGCCTGCATTCAGGATGGGTTATAGCTACATGATTGGTGAGGAATCATATCAGAGGGAAGGGGAGCCGGAACGACCGGAAC
>SOKD01000309.1 GCA_004376305.1 Candidatus Cloacimonadota bacterium
CTTATCGTTAAATGTAGCCGCACCTTCCTGCCTCGTTAGAGAATGTTCTAATGGGGTTAAGGTGCGAGTATTGCTCGGACTACCACACATAAGAAAAAGGGCGGAGCCAAAATGGTCCGCCCTTTGAATGCCTGTATACTGAGAAACTAGAAGAGTCTGAAGCTCTGGATTGTCTGGAACTCGTAGCTGAATGTAACATTAGCACCTGCGCTCACTGAGACAACGTAGACCTTTGCGTAGTAATCACCCTCCACGTTCATGGCATAGTAGTGACCCCCATCGGCTAGCTGTGTGTTGCTGTATCCGGTTTCAAGAGCAAGATCGAAGTCTGATGTTCACCTATCAGCAATATGGGTGGTCTTTGAGCCGCTATACGGAGCATCTGATGCGGTCGTGAAATCGAATGGTCTTGTTTCATCATTTAGGAAGAAATCGATTACTGATGAGTTTCCAGATACACAATTATATACTTCACCGATGCCAGTTGAGACATTCCAACCAAAGCCGCTTGGGTCAGCGGAATTCCAGACGTAGATGGTTGCATTTGAACTGCTTACGACGGGACGACTGCTTTTGTCGACACCGCTGCTGTAATTGCTACCACTTACGGTAACAACCGTGTATGTCCCTGTTTGACCTGGAGTATTGTCATTGAAGCTTGTTTCATCATAGTTAAGTTCAAAAGTGTCACCATCTGGTGTATAAAGGTCGTATCCATCGACATCACTGACCTCTGTCCATGTTATGACAATTCCGTCACCCTCTGAGTCAGCCACGATGGTAAGATTCGTAACATTTGGAACAGTTCCTTCCTCGTCAGGATTGGGGCAACCTGTAATAAGGAAAAGCACCGGAAGGAGCAAAATAAGGGGAAGTAGTTTCTTAGTCATTTTACCTCCTTGGAAAAAATGCTTATGGTTACTTAGTTGGTTTCTTCTCTATCCACTTTTTCTTGGTTATCCTTTTCGTTGCCTCGGGTTTTGCTTTGTGATACTTTTCAAGATGTTTGTCATAATCATCCGCCAGTGAGTTGAATGTATCAGAAATCTCATCAAGTTGCATCTGAATGTCATCGAGCTGTTCTTGAATCTCACCCATTTGCTCAATCGCTTCTGTTAATTTGCCGAGTGCTTCACCGCCGCCTGGAATCTGGCAACCACTCATCCAGACAAGGAGCATGAAAGCCACAGCAATCGTGAAGAGTCTCTTCATTTGGACCTCCTTTAAATTGTTTATTTTATTTTTCGTGTTTATTGCGCCATCACCTCCTTTGCATATAAATTACATTTTGTGGTATATACCACAATCAGAATACCTTGTCAAGTTTTTTTTTGGACTTTCCATAAATATCAGATTTCATCTTTTTTGATTTTTTATTAGTTATTCGTCATTAAAAATTGCTTTTTCGGGTATTTTCTATATTTCTCCCCTTGATTTGAATGCTTTGGAGAGCGTAATACCATCAGTATAGTCTATATTGCTCCCCATGGGGATTCCTGTTGCAATTCTTGTAATTTTTACGCTTAAGGGATTCATTATCTTTGAGATATACAGTGCTGTTGCTTCACCTTCGGTGTCCGGGTTGGTAGCAATGATAATTTCCTTGACAGTACCCTCTTTTATCCTGCTCACCAATTCAGCTATTCTCAAATCCTCAGGTCCTATCCCATCGAGAGGTGAAAGGGCACCTCCAAGGATGTGATACAAACCGGTATAGAAATTTGCCTTCTCGAGTGAGTACAGATCCATAGGTTCTTCTACAACACAGATCGTGGTTCTGTCTCTTGATGTATCTGCGCATACTTTGCAAATGTCGTTCTCGGTTATGTTTCCGCACACCGGACAGTATTGTATACTCTCTTTTGCATCTTTGATCGCTTCAGCGAGTTCAAGAGCCTCCTCCTGTGGCTGCTTGAGCAGATAAAATGCTAACCTCAGAGCGGTTTTCCTTCCTATACTTGGCAATTTTCTCAGTGCCTCAACGAGTTTTTCGTGTTTCTGCGATAGATATTTCATTGGTTTTTTGCCGTAAAGAGCTTTTGTGTCAGATTTTACTTCCTGCCCCGTTAGAACGCAGTTCTTTTAAGGGGTTACGTTTTCCTTTTTACTTGCCGTTTGCCTTTTCCGTTTCACCGATACTCCGATACGCTTTCTCATTGGTTTTTCTCTTACATTGGTATATTGAAGTCACCCATCCCCGGGATATTGAGACCTCCTGTAATCTTTTTCATCTCTTCCTGTGAGAGTTCTTCAGATTTTCTCCTTGCCTCATTTACCGCTGCAAGAATGAGGTCCTGGAGCATTACAACATCATCAGGATTAACGACCTCACGTTCAATAGTAATTGAGAGGATTTCCTGACGTCCATTGGCGACAACAGTTACCATTCCTCCTCCGGAAGTAGCTTCTACGGTTACATCCTTCAATTTTTCCTGTGCTTCCTTTATCTTTTTCTGGAATTCCTGAGCCTGTTTGATTATCTGTTGGAACTTCATAGCTATTTACCTCTCTTTTACGATTTTAGCTTTCAATATTTCCTGAGCTTTTTTGACCATCTCATGGTTTTCTAATTTCCCCTTGTTTCTTCCATCGGATTTACTCTTGCTTTTCTTTTGTTTTCCTTTGTCTTCAGTAATTTTTATCTGCATTTTTTTTCCTGTGGTGGCAGAGAGGATTTCCTCAATAAGTTTTTTCCCTCCATTTTGTTCCAGTTGTTCATGCAGAAAGCTATTGTGTTCTTTCATATGGATAGTAAGCACTTCGTTTTTAAGGGATATGGGACTGGCATTGTAAAGAATCGCAGCGAGTGGACGTCTTTCAATCTCAACCTTCTTGATGAGTTTATTCCACAGGGTTTTGATGGTAAATTCGTTGCTTTCAATTGCAGTATCGTGGATATTTTCAATTTCATATTTGGTATTTTCTTCTTGAATAAGATGTTCGGGAGCATTTTCCTTCATTTGCTCGATTTTGCGGATAAGTTCGTTTATTTGCATTACATCACCAAGTTTTGAGAGTGTAAGGAGCTCAATTTCAAGTACAACTCTTGCCAAAGTTGAATTTTTCATCTTTCTGATTGCAAGGGATAGACGATTAAGCATTTGAAGGAGGGTAAAACTTGAAAAGCTTTCTTTCAGTTTAGAGTATTTTTGCAATTCCTCTTCGGAGAGGTCTGATATTTCCACATTGTTGCAGAGGAGGAAGATTTTCCTCAGATGTTTGATATATCCAGAGATAAATTCTTCCATATCGTACCCTCTGTTAAAGACCGTATCAACTATTGAAAGTATTTTCTTTTCGTCCTTTTCCTTTATTGCATCAGTTAAGCTGAAATAGAGTTCTTCTTCCACAAAACCGTACACTTTTCTTACTTCAACAACGCTGATTTTTGTTTCCGAATACGTAAACAATTGGTCAAGCATACTCTCGGCATCCCTGAGACTCCCATCTGCTTGTCTGGCAATGAGCCGAATTGCCGTATCCTCAATGCTGATATTCTCTTTCTTTGAAATTTCTTTGAGCTTACCCTCTATTTCAGGAACGCTTAACCTCTTGAAGTTAAATCTCTGGCATCGTGAAAGGACAGTCATGGGAATTTCATGTGGTTCAGTTGTTGCGAAAATGAAAATTACGTGTTTTGGCGGTTCTTCCAGGGTTTTCAGAAGTGCATTGAATGCTGGTTTTGTAAGCATATGCACTTCATCTATAATATAGATCTTGTAGTTTCCTCGTCCAGGAGCATATCGTGTGTTTTCCTGTAATGTTCTTATTTCCTCAATTCCTCTATTTGATGCGCCATCGATTTCCAGGACATCAAGATTGATAGAGTCATCAATTTCCTTGCAGTTTGAGCATGAATTGCATGGGTTGATGGTTGGTCCCTTCTGGCAATTGAGGGATTTCGAGAGAATACGTGCCATTGTTGTTTTTCCCACACCACGGGGACCTGAGAAGAGATATGCGTGTGCGACACGATCATCATTGATTGCGTTGATAAGTGTTGTGGTGATGTGCCCCTGCCCAACTATTTCACTGAAATTCTTTGGTCTATATTTTCTTGCAACAACTAAATATGACATGATTCTTTCTTAGTATGAAATTCCACGAACACTCACTGACATTTATACTGAAAAACTTCTTTTTTCTATTTTCCGCCTTATTCGCCACGGTTTCTGCAGGGATAATTCTCTGGTAGTATTCACCGCAAAGAATTTCTTCGATGTTTTTCGTCAACCAATCAAACAATTAATTGCTTACATCCTGCTTCGTTTATACTCTCGTGAGAAAAATGTCGGGGCGGTCGGATTCGAACCGACGACCCCCAGCCCCCCATGCTGGTGCGCTAACCGGACTGCGCTACGCCCCGGTGGTCGTGCACCTGGCAGTTGGTACTCTTCAGATAGGGTTATGAAGAGGAAAAACTCCAGCCAGGAAAACCACTATCAGACATAGGATTTCTTACCGCTGCTACCTTCCGGTTCTGACGGGGTTCGAAGTAAATATCTATAATGGGCCCAGCCTTCAACATTATTCACATCCAATAACTGGTCTATTTGAGTTATACCGCCTGCCAGTAACTGACCCTGCTATAGCGGATTGCAGGTTACAGGGCACCGCTGGCTCCCCGTCTGGCACGACCCACTGTACCATTTTTATATCAGAAAAAAAATTTCGTGTCAACAAATTTCTCTTGACTGGTATAAAACAAGGTGCTATTGTTTTTGCATGATTGACAAAAGAAAACTCTCAACCATTGTAAGAGCAGCCCTGAAAGAGGATATCGGAAAGGGTGATGTAACAACACAAATTACTATTCCCGGTGAGATCCGGGCGCTTGCAGTTATCGTGGCAAAAGAAAAAGGTGTTCTTGCTGGTGGCGATGTAGCAAGAAAAGTGTTTGAGGTCGTTGATAAGCATACTGCTGTGGTATTTCATAGAACTGATGGTGATAAAATTTCTGTGGGAACGATTGTTGCTGATATTGAGGGAACCGCTCACTCCTTGCTCGCAGCAGAGCGAGTGGCATTGAATTTTCTTCAAAGAATGAGCGGAATTGCAACGCTCACAGCTAAGTATGTTAGAAAGGTGAAGGGAACAAGAGCAAAGATTCTTGATACGAGAAAGACAACACCAACTCTCAGGATAATTGAGAAACATGCCGTTTACGTTGGGGGAGGTTATAACCACAGGATGGGGCTTTACGATCAAATTTTGATCAAGGATAATCATATTAGTCTTGGTGGTGGTATTAGGAATGTTCTCAGGAGAATAAAGGATGTAAATTCCGGCAAAATCTTCGTTGAGATTGAGGTGAAAAGATTACATCAGCTTGAGCGAGTTCTCAAGTATCAAATTGACAGGATAATGCTTGACAATATGTCAATTGAGGAAATAAAAGAAGCGGTAAAAATAGTCAACGGCAGATGTGAATTGGAAGTATCTGGAAATGTAAATCTTAAAACCGTTAGGATAATTGCGAAAACTGGTGTTGATTATATTTCAGTTGGTTCTTTGACACATTCATACAGTTCCATTGACCTAAACATGAAGATAAGAAAAATTGGAGAGGAGTTATAAATTTTCTCAGCTTTCCTTCCTGAATGATGGTTCCATCATTTCAATATCTTCGAAGATAAAGAAAATCGGATTAGTTCTCTTCCCATTCTTTATTACCTCGTAGTACAAACAGGGTCCTATAACCCTCCCTGTTTTTCCAACGTACCCAATGACATCACCGCGTTTCACAAAATCACCCTCTTCAACCCGCACAGATTGGAAGTGTCCATATTTTGTTAAGTACCCGTATCCATGATTGATCTCTACAAATAGACCAATCCCATCCTCCATCCCCTGTCTTATAATGGACCCATCAGCAGTTGCGTGGACGGGAGTGCCTCTCATTGCAAAAAAGGTGAGCCCGGGGTGAAAACGAATTTCATCGGTAAATGCGTCACCAACGTATCCATAACCTCTTACAAGGCTTCCATGAACGGGTTTAATAGATGGAATTGCCGAGGCTTTTCGTTTTTTATCGGTTAATTTATTAACTGCTTCTGTAAATACCTCTCTATTCAAGGTGCTTATTTTAACAAGTGAATCAAGCTTTTCCCCTAAATTGAAGCCTTCGAAGGAAAATTTCATTTCTTCTGGCAGTTGCTGTATTTCGAGCAGGGGTTCGATCCTCTCTGAAATTTTATCGAGTTCTTCGAGTTTTTTTTTCGTTTCTTCAATGTTTGTTTTTAACTCCTCCTCAGTTTTTTTTAGTACTTTGTTTTCGTTCTCGATTGTACGTACATCTGTCCTGCGGATAAGGACATTACTGCCGGGATCGAATAATTTTACAAATAACACGAGTGAAAGGGAAAAAAGTACTATGAGGAAAATGATGATAAAGACAAAAAAAGATGGATGTCTTTTGCCCCCGGGTTGATTCGGAATTATTGAAATGAGGAATTTTCTGCTCATTATTTGTATGATTGCAAAAGCTCAGAATCCGGAAGATTTCTGATTTTATTGAGGGCATTTTCTTTTAGCTGACGAATTCGCTCCCTTGATAAATTGAGTACCTTGCCGATTTCTTCCAGGGTGTGGGGTCGTTCGTCATTAAGTCCAAAATAGAGTACCAATATTTTGAACTCACGTTTTGGGAGTTTTCGGAGCAGTCTCATTATTTCATTTTTGAAGTTTTTTCTCCAGAAAATTTCCTCAGGTGAGGCGTACGACTTTGATGATACTACATCGAAAAAGTAAAGATTATCAGTTGATTTGATTGGAGCGTCCAGAGAAACATCCTGTTTTGCCATAGAAATTGCTCTTTTGACTTCCTGAGTGGTTAAAGAGAGTGCTTTGGCAATTTCCTCTGCATCAGGCTCCTTTCCACCAGCTTTTTGTTTTAGCTTGTCGCGCATTTTGGTGACATTTTTTATCTTCTGCTTTTGATTGAGAGGTAATCGAACAATTCTCGTTTGTTCTGCTATAGTTTTTAGTATTGCCTGCTTAATCCACCAGACAGCGTAGGATATGAATCGGACTCCTTTTTTCTCGTCAAATTTTTTTGCTGCTCTCATAAGACCAATATTACCCTCATTAATAAGATCCATGAGCGGAACGTTGTAATCCCGATAGACTTTGGCAATGCTTACGACAAACCTTAGATTTGATTCAATAAGTTTTTCGACAGATCTTTTGCTTCCCTTCTTAATTTTCTTTGCAAGTTCCACTTCCTCCTCTTTAGAAAGAAGCGCGTACTTCTGAATCTCCCTTAAATATATGGGCAATGCATCATCAATTTTCAAGGTTTCTTCCTTAATCAAGTTATCTCCCCAATAACGGATATTTATTGTTCAATAGCAACAAAGACGATGTAACCGTCGGTTTTTTTTATTTGAAACGTTATGTAAGAAGAATTTTCGTAGGTTGATTTCGCTTTGTTGTAATCCCGCATGTCACGAATGTACTGGTTACCGATTCGTTTTATAATGTCGCCTCTCTGGATTGATGCATCATCGGCAGGACTGTGATTATTAACTCCCGTTACGATCACTCCCGTCTCATTTCTGTTAGGATCTAATGCTTCGACAGTGAATCCAAGCCATCCTTTACCAGCAGGCTCTTTTGATGCAATTCTTGTTTCATCCTGCATTTCTCCAATTTTTACGGAGAGTGTTTTTTCTTTTTTATCCCTGATAATACCAATTTTTACTTTCGTACCGGGCTTTATGCTGGCAACCTGATATCTGAACTTCTCCATGTTGTCCACTCTTTTTCCGTCAAATTTGGTAATAATATCACCATCTGCAAGTCCAGACTTTTTCGCTGGTGAACCATCAATCACCTTGGCTATGATGATACCGGTGATATTTTCAAGACCCAATCCTTTTGCAATTTCTGGGGTTAATTCCTGCATTGAAACACCAAGCCATCCTCTAATTATTTTCCCCTCTTTAATGAGTTGGTCAGCCATTGTTTTTGCCATATTTATGGGAATGGCAAAACCAATACCAACACTTCCTCCACTCGGGCTGGCAATGGCAGTATTTATGCCTATTACTTCACCATTAATGTTCACGAGCGGTCCCCCGCTGTTGCCTGAATTTATTGCTGCATCCGTTTGAATAAAATCCTGGAATGTTGGACCATTATAGAGGGGAACATGCCTTCTTCCCTTAGCGCTGATAACACCAACCGTCATTGTCTGATTAAATCCGAAAGGATTGCCGAATGCAATTGCCCAGTCACCAATTTCTATTTTATCCGAGTCTCCAAGCCTTGCAAACAGTAAATCTTCTTTTGTCTGAATCCGAAGGACAGCTACATCGGTTCTCGGATCTGTTCCAATAACTTCCACTTTCTCATCCTTGTAAACAGTGTTATCTGAGAGTGTGATGACAATTCTGTCGGCATTTTCAATTACGTGGTTGTTGGTAAGGATATAACCATCTTTTGAAATGATGATGCCTGAGCCAAGGTTTTTCGCTTTTCTTTCGTATTCTCGAGGTGGACTTCCGAAAAACTCCTCAAAAGGGAAGTCAAAAAATGGTGTTCGGACCTTAATGATCCTTTCAGCGCTGATGTTAACAACTGCCGGGAGTACTTCCTTTGCGACTGGAGTAAAGGGGCTTTTTCGATAATCCTCATTGTCAGAGACCGCATGAAATATGTTTTCCTGTGCAATGCTTTCCTGTGTATTTCCCCCCTGAAAGAAGTTAATATTCGATGCAATAACGAGACCCATAATGAAAGCCATAATGGTAACGAGTGCAGTAAATCCTGCACTGGCGATGTAACCTCTATTCCATGTCATCATTCTCTCCTTTTTCGTTTGTGCTATCAAGCATCTGGAGTATAATCCTTGCTCCTGATATGTTAACACCTTTCTCATGAACGAGATAACAAACGTACTTGAGTCTTGTTACATCCCTTTCCGAATATAACCTCCTGTTTGAAGGAGTTCTTTCCGGGCAGACAAGACCCTCTCTATCATATATACGCAGAGTTTGCTTGTGTATTCCGAGAATTCTTGACACGACGCTAATGGTGAATACCGGGGTGTTTTTATCTATTTCTTTCACGTATTCATTACCCCTTTTCTGCTTTCATTACTTGACATTAATCCCGATTTCCTTGGGTTTTGCCTTCTCGGATTTAGGAAGTAGCACTGACAGGATACCCTGCTTGTATGAGGCTTTTGCTTTGTCAGCCTCAACATCTTTTGGAAGAGATATTCTTCTCATGAATTTGCCGTAACTCCTTTCGATTCTGTGATAGGTTTTGTCCTTCTCTTCCTTCTCGAATTTTCTTTCACCCTGAATAATGAGTTGTCCATCCGAGAATGTAATTGTAATATCTTCTTTCTTCATGCCTGGAATTTCCGCAGTCAGTGTGAATTCATCCTTTGTTTCCTCGATATCAAGTGCAGGATACCAGATGCCCTCTCGCGCCAATCCTTCCGTGGGTGTTCTCTTGAAAAAATCAGTAAATAGGCTGTCGATCTCTTCCCGCAAGGATAACATATCGCTGAAGGGCTCCCATCGTCTGATTCCGAATTTCATGTTATCATCTCCTTTATGTTTTCTTTCTTTCACCCCACCGTGCACACTCTATGCATAGTATAATAATGTTTAAGTAATTTGTCAAGTATATTGTCAATATTTTTTTAATATTATTAAAAGAAATCATTTATGATTTCTTAGATAGTTCGTTAAATTCTTTTTCTCTTTACTCAGTTCTTTTTCCAGACATTTGATGGTTTTAATGAGTTTTGCAACATTTTCATCGTCTATAAGAGGTTTTTTCCTTCTCCCTGTTTTGATAAGTTCGTATACTATTCCGCCAAGTTCCCCAAGGTTACGTTCTATAGTGTGATGGGTACCAATGATGTCAAGTTTCAATTTTCCCATTTTCGTGAGTTCATCTGTCCTTTCTGCAGCGAGCATGATTCCTTTCTTTACTTTTTCCCATAGCGATTCCATGTAACCTCCTCAATTTTATCTGGATAACTATACCACACAATTCTTGTAGCGTCAAAGCATTTCAATGAAATAACGGGAGAAAATCCAAAAAAGTTCCAGTTATGATGGAAGAATGGATTTTTTAACTTTTGGATACTTACCAAAAACATGTTTATAAATTTCTGGATACCGATCCTTGCCTCCAATGAGGAGAAGCGTAAGGGGCATTTTGTTTTTTACAAGATGTATCATTTTTGCGGTTTTGTCCCGTATTTCCCATTGTGCATTCTCATCTTCCCGAAGACGCGAAATGTGGTACAGTTCACGTGCATTCATTGAAAGGAGGACACGCTTTCTGTGGGCATTGGTCAGAACATACTGTGATGCTTGCGGGTGCTTTTTCTTGATTTTGAAAAAGAGGTCATTTGCCTTTTTCTCTATTGCTCGAAATGCTTTCTCCATTCCTGCATCACGAATGGACCGGGGTATGGTTACACCAAGTTCCTGATCGTAATACTGGCACGTAATCGTTGCCATCCTGTGTCGTTTCAATTGAGCAAAACATGATGCAGATACAGTCAGTTCAAATGTCATATGGATATATTCAAATTCCCTGAGAGCAGTATCATATAATTCTATGTACTTAAATGCTTTTTTGACAATTTCAAGCCTTTTATTTACGTTTAGTGATTTTGCAATAGTGCATGCTTCGCCAAATGCCATATTCGAGGAGGTATGCAGTATTGCCCCGATAAGAATTGTATCAGCGTCTTTTGTACAGTTAATCAATTGCACATCAGTTTTGCTCCCCAAAGTGCGCTTTGCTGCATACTGCTTTACGAATTTCCGTAATTCGGGGTAGGTACGCTTGTCGTAATCGTTTTCTTTGTAGAAAAGAATAATCGAAGGTGCGATCTTCTTCACCAATCCATGGATCTTCCTACCGAATATTCGTGCCTCTGCCAGGCCGTGTGAAGCAAATCTGCGCAGCAGCAGTTCAAGGTTTCTTGCATTAATGGTTATCCCAAGCTGTGTTTTCTGCGAGAGACTCAGGATGTATCGCGCATCTTCATTTGCTTTGAGCCTGATTGCCATTTTTTCCTCTACTGTTGGGCGCATTTTAAGTTTTTTTTCTTCAGAGGTAACGATTCTGGTGTACAGTTCATGGTAAAATGTTATACCTTCCTGTATTGCCTTTTTGAATGTGTCTAATTGTTTGCTTGCCTTAATTTCCTTCGGAATAACATAATTACCCGTTAGCTTAATGTATCTTTGCGACTTCTCTGTGTACGAGTTCAGACGGAATTGTTCGAGCTCTTCAGCAAGTAGCCTCGATATGCCCATTATGTCAAAATTGAAAACGGCATGTTCCGCAACTGAATGATGTCCCATCCGGAAAATTATATTTCTATTTGATTTTCGTGCCTTTTCTATTTCCATTTTTGCCATGTTTCGGAGTTCGGTGGCGGATTGTGTGCTCCTGCTAATCCGTGCGTACGCAGCGGAAAAAATCTCTGGAGTAAGATGGACTTTTTCTTTCGAATGCTCAGCCAGTTCTTTTATGGTTTCATAATCCACATTAAATCCAGCAAGAATGATTTTCACTTCACTATCCTCTTGTATTTGAATTTTCTAATTTCCATTTTCTCAATTTCGAGCGATCGTTTCCTCTTTAGAAGAACCTACTTCCATTCTTCATAAAAAACTATCTCCTTGAGTGGTTTTCGGTTCTTGGATTGTGGTGAATCAGCAGGATACCCGAGGGTGAGTAGTTCGACAACTTTGATGGATTCTGGAATATTCAGGATCTTCCGTACCTTCTCAGGGTAAAACGAACCAATCCAGCATGTTCCCAGTCCAAGCGCAACTGCAGCAAGTGTCATATGGTCTATTGCAATGGAGATGTCAATGGGGTAACACAATTCACCACATCTCATTCGATGTTCATCAGTTTCTGCGCAGCAAGCAATGACAACAGGTGCTTCAGCAACAAAGCTTTGGTTGTTTGCGGCTTCCATAAGTGCCTGTCGTTTTAATGTGTCGGTGACAAGAACAAATCTCCATTCCTGGAAGTTGCAGGCTGAAGGTGCGAGGCGTGCCGCTTCAACAATTCTATCGAGTTTTTCTTTTTCCACGGGAGTGCTTTTGTACGAACGTACGCTCCTGCGTTCTTTAATTGCAGTAAAAATATCCATAAAATCCCCTTCCATATAATTGTATCCGCAGTTCTTTCCCGTTGGAGAATTTTCTAATGGGGTTAGTCTGCGATATGCAGGCTAAAGAGCCTGTGCCAAAATACGGTTTCTAAGTAGGCGCAGGCTTTAGCCTGCGAGCTTAACTACATTAAATATATTAAGTTACGCAACCTAAAGGTTGCGGCTACAATGCTCGAGTTCTAATTCTGGCACAATCTGCAGAAGCCTAAGCGTATGCAGGCGTGGCAATCTCATCTAATCCTCTCTTGGTTTCAATACTCAATAAAAATAGGTTCTCCCGTGAGTTTAAGATCAAGGATGTTATTCTTTGTTCTTAAAGCAGCTGGTTTTCCAAGAAAATCAACGCCTTTTGCCTTTTTGCCCTGCATTGGAATGGCAATGGTGGTATTTCCTTCTGTCGTCCACGCAACGAGTTTACTCCCTGAATCTCCTTTGAATATCAAGACAAAATCTTTTTCTTTATTGCCAATCTCCATTCGAGTAACGGTTTTGCAGTAACCACTCAACTCTTCATTGAGCACTTTGAATGCAGTATATGAAGGTTTCAGTGTATAGTTGCGTCGGATCATTCCATGATTATCTTCTCGCCACTTATAGTAAATTGCGCAGGCAATACCAGCATAAGCCTCGATACAGAATCGCCTGGTTAAGTAAGCAGCCTGTTTTGTTTCTGCACCCGCTTTGCCGATGCTGTCCAGATCCAGATAGGAAAGTCCCCATCCCCATTCGCTTGAAATAATTCTGGGTTTCTTCCCGTTCTTAGATGGATATTTGTCGGCAATTTTTCTGAGATGAGCATAGGATTTGAGGACTGTTTCAGGACCACCTTCCCGGTACGGGTGAACAGATATACCATCTACCAGATCCATGAGTCCCCATTGTGCACATTTTGAAATGAAATTGCCATCACATCCAACGGTGGCAGGGGCGATTATGATTGCATGTGGATCAGCCTCTCGAATTGCCATGCATGTTGCTTTTACCAATGCCATATAGTTCTTGGGGTCAGGTTCTTCTCCCCAGAATTTTTTTATATTTGGCTCGTTCCATATTTCCCAGATGATACACCTTCCTCTGTATCTTTGTGCAGCTTTGCCGGCAAATCGCGCAAAACCGTTTATTTGTTCCTCTGTTTTTATTGATTTTTCCTTGCCGTACAACCTGTTTTTGTAGTCGAGAATGAAAAGTATTCGACCTCCCTGCTTCTCAAACGAATCAACGAGTGCATCGTATTTAGAGAAATTGTACATACCTTTTTTTCTTTCCACTTGTGTCCAGGTCAGATCTGCTCTGATGAGTTTTATGTGTGCCTGATCCATGAGTTTGAGATCCCTTTCAGGGGCTCCGCTAAAGTGAATATTGACACCAATACCATCCGGGATAAAAACGTGCGGAAAATCACCGTATACTGGTTGAGATTGTTTTCGACTGCAGGTGGCAGAGATAAACACTAATACCAACGAAAACAGCAGTAAGTAAAACAGAAAAGCTTTATTTATCATACATTACTTATAGCAAAGAAATTTCAGTAAGTCAAGTTTGAAAATCAAAAATTATGCTTATCTGCTTAATTTCAGTTGTCCTTAATAGAAAGGAATACTGTCATTGCGAATACATTGTCATAATCGCAAATGAAGCAATCTCGGTGTTTCACCCTTTGAGATTGCCACGTCGCTTCACTCCTCGCAATGACATGGGGCTTTTTTATATCTTCTATAAGAATTCTTAAATTCCCTGGAGTTAAGCAGATAAGCATTCAAAAATAATCCATTATCGTTTTTTATTTTGACATATGAAGGGTAATTGTGTAAAATTACCCTAATGGGAATAAAAATCTATCGAAAAGTCGTTATGTCCGCAATCATTTTTGTGGGTTTTTCCTCCTTGGTATCACAAGTTCTCCTGATGCGAGAACTCCTTGTTGTTTTTTATGGAAACGAGTTGTCTCTTGGTATTACGCTTGCTGGCTGGCTTTTCTGGGGAGGGATCGGGAGCCTTCTCGTCGGTCCCTTTTTAGGCAGAAGAATAAAAAGAAAGCTCCTTCTGTTTGCTGCAGGTGAAATACTTCTCTCTGTTTTTCTTCCTGTCAGTCTCATAACAGCGCGTTTCATTCCAGCGATAATAGGCTTAACTCCTGGTGAGATCACAGGAACCATACCGATTCTACTGTCAAGTTTTCTGGTTGTGTGCCCGGTAACTTTTCTCGGTGGAGCACTCTTCGTCCTTGGATGCGATATTTACAGGAAAGAAGGATTAGAGAGTGCAGTTCCTATAGGTTATGTCTATGTGCTCGAAGCGGCGGGGGCATCCCTTGGTGGTTTCATTGCGAGCTTCTTTCTTATCCGGTTTCTTCCGGGAATATCCATTATGATTTATCTCTCTTTTTTAAATGTCCTTTTTGATTTCCTGCTTACCTGGAAAAAGAGGAGACTTCTTGTTTCATTTTCGCTTATTCTTATGGTTGTTTTTTTCGTACTGTCATTGAACACATCAAAGCTCAGATTGTATACTCTCCGGAAGCAATGGGAAACCTTTGAATTTATTACGTCTGAAAATTCCATCTACGAAAACATAACCGTTGTTTCGCGGAATGGAAATATCAGTTTCTTTACGAATGGACTTCTCGCTTTTACGTACCCTAATACAGCAACCAATGAAATGAGAGCCCACATCCCTCTGCTTGAGCATCCTTCCCCGCAGAATATCCTTGTTATTGGTGGAGGGGTGAGCGGTATTATGAATGAGATATTGAAACACTCTGTTAAACGCGTTGATTATATTGAAATTGATCCACTAATGATAAGACTGGCGGAAAAGTATCTCAACTATGATGCGAAGGTTGAAGGGAGAGTAAGGATTGTTAATACCGACGGCAGAATTTTTGTAAAGAGGTGCAGGGTTCAATACGATGTAGTTATTCTTAACATAGCGGAACCACACACAGCTCAGACAAACAGGTACTATACGGTTGAATTCTTTAAGGAATTATCGAATATTCTTTCAGAAAACGGAATTGTTTCCTTCAGTATCTATTCAAATCCAAATTACATGAGTGAGGAAGCGCGAGAACTCTATCTCAGTCTTAAAGCAACGCTGGAAGAGGTTTTTGAAGATGTCCTGATAACGCCAGGTGCCACCAATTTTTTTATTGCATCCAGGGCAAAAGGGGTTCTTACCAATGATTGGGTAAAACTGCTCGAACGGGCGCGGGAGAGGGGAGTGGAGACGAGATATGTTCGTGAATATTACCTTTTTGCAGATTTTTCGAAAGATCGGTTTGAACATACATTTTCCCAGTTAATTCCTCATAAACCGGTGAAGATAAACAGTGATTTTAGACCTATTTCGTATTACTATGACATGGTTTTCTGGAGCACCTATTTTTCAAAGGCGGGGTATATTACCCGGAAAATTCTGAAGTCTGTATCTGAAAAGCGTACCTGGATTGCGCTTGCAGTTCTTTCTATTGCTCTCCTGTTACCAATTGCCATCAAGAGAAGAACAGGAATACCGTATGGAATTCTTATCCCCATTGCCACGACGGGTTTTGCGGAAATAACGTTTCAAGTTGTGACGCTTCTTGCTTTTCAGATTCTCTACGGGTTTGTATTTTACAAGATGTCTCTCATTCTTACTACCTACATGTTCGGTCTTATACTTGGGGGGTTGTGGATCACCAAGATGATGGAGAAAGGGAAGGGAACTGCAAAAATGTATTTACTTACCCAGATTTCCATTGTTATTTACCCGCTTTTGCTCCCTTTACTCTTTTTTCTCTTTGCCCGGATGAGGAGTGATGTTGCCAATTATCTGGGCTCACATATTATTTTTCCCTTTCTTCCAGTAATACCAGGGATTATAGGCGGTTTCCAGTTTCCTCTTGCCAACAAGCTCTTTCTTCAAGGACGAAACATAAAAGTGACAGCAGCTGGAATGACCTATGGGCTAGATCTTATTGGCTCCTGTACTGGGGCACTTATCGTCAGTATTTTTCTCATACCGATACTTGGTATCCCGAACACCTGTTTCCAGGTGAGCATTCTCAATTTCGTCAGTCTTGTTTTGATTATTTCTTTACTCTATCCCTTCCGCAGATCATCTCGTGCCGGGAAGATGTGATAAGCATATATTCCTTTTTCTATTGCAGTTGTTGTTTTAGATATTTGATGATTGGTGATATCCCTGCTTTTTCACTTGACAATCCACAAGTTTATCCGTAATAGTATTTGTAAATGTATTATGTAATGAACTGCGAAAGGTGATTTTGTATGACTAATGAGGGTGAAAAAGAATTTCCGAAATCATTTAACCGGTTGATCAAGGAATCAGATAAACCTGTACTTGTTGATTTCTTTGCAACCTGGTGTAAACCGTGCAATGCAGTATCGCCGACAATCAAAAAATTGGCTAAAGAGTATAAGGGAAGAATCCTTACAATTAAGATAGACATTGATGTCAAGCGTCATGTGCAATCCCGCTATCATGTGATCAGCGTTCCGACAATTATGCTCTTCTGGAAAGGTGAAGAGTTATTGAGAATTTCGGGTGCACAATCTTACGAGCATTACAAGGAACAGATTGAACTCCATCTCCCGAAAGAATAATACTGGTACCCGAAAAATTGTTGACGAGTTCGTTTGCCATCACAGAACCTGTTTCTGGAGGGTTTTTTTATTTGTAAAATAGGAGTGAATGTGAATACTGCAACAATTGTTTAGCAGTACAAACGGATATGTGTCTTGAAACCGTTAATGGGGAGGATTAAAATGAAGAAACACCTGTTGCTTTTTGCAGCGCTTTGCCTTGTTTCATTCCTGTTGGGGGAGGAAAATACTCTTAACTATATGGGCTATACACTTGAAAAACAGATTACCGAAGAGGACGGTTATCAAATGTACATAATGATACTTACCGATGGCAATGGCAATGTTATCAAAAAATTCGATCTCGGCGCCGATAGTGAAGAGTGGAACTCCTGGAAATTACTAGATGTAATAAAAGGTGGAAATAAAGAATTGCTCATTTCCCAGTATTCTGGCGGAGCACACTGTTGTGAATACAATTGGATTTATGAGTTTACTCCGGAGGTAAAGGAAATATTCAACAGTTATCAATATAATACGCTGGGATTCATGGCTCCCCCTGATGACCTCAATAACGACGGGAATGATGAACTTATCCTGCAGGATCTTTTGTTTTCCTATTTCTACAGGTGCTGCTATGCCGCTTCGCCATCATACAGTGTCATTTTTGAATATGATCCTGAACGGCAAGAATATGTTGTTCAGAATAGCAAATTCAGGGAGTTTCTGATACCGGAGGAACCGGATATTTTTATTCTCGCCGATGAATTCGAGGACATAAAAACTACAGATAATCCTGATGAAGTTGATCCCGGAGGTTACTATCTTGGTTCCGTATTAAATGAGGTAATTCCATTCTTCTATGCAGGAGAAATTGAATTAGCCTGGCGGCTTTTTGATACTTACTACATTTTAGAGGATAAGACGGAGATAAAGGAATTGATGATAAAGCGGCTGGAAAGTGACAGCTGTTTTATTATTAAGGAGCAATGAAGTAATTGTCCGGGGAGAGGCAAAAAAGATTGACAACTGATTGAAATGACTATATAATGCGCTTCTAATTTTTAACGGTAATCGAATTGAAAGGAGACATAATGGCTAAACGGAGACAGGTTAATCTGAGTGTTGATGACATACCGAAGCAGTGGTATAATATTATACCGGATCTTCCGGAACCACTTCCTCCACCAAAGGATCCGGAGGAAGGAGAATCACGGCTAGCCAATCTTCCAAACCTGATGATTGGTGAATGTCTGAAACAGGAGATGTCACAAGACAATTGGATTGACATTCCTGAGGAAATTATAGGATTGTATGAGCAAGCTGGAAGACCAAGGCCCCTTTTCAGAGCTCTGAATCTTGAAAAGCGTCTTGATACACCCGCAAAAATGTATTATAAGAGTGAATTCTTCAGCCCAACGGGCAGCCATAAAGTTAACACTGCCCTTGCTCAGTGCTGGTATGCGAAAAAACAGGGGTTCGAAAGAGTAACGACAGAGACAGGTGCAGGACAGTGGGGGACTGCTCTTTCATATGCTGCAGCGGTTACAGGATTGAAGTGCACGGTTTTCTGGGTTCGTAGTGTATACAACTGGAAGGCAGACCGTCTTGCTTTCATGAAACTCCTGGATGCTGATGTATATGCATCGCCCAGCCCAATGACAGAATTCGGTAAAACACTCTATGACAAGAATCCTGAACATGTTGGTTCTCTTGGTATTGCAATCTCTGAAGGACTGGAGGACTCCAGTAAAGATCAAAAAGCAACGTATACTCTGGGGTCAGTTCTCAACCATGTTCTGATACACCAATCGATAATCGGGCTGGAAACACAGAAACAATTTGAGATTTTTGATGATTATCCTGATCTTGTTATATCATGCCTGGGTGGTGGTTCCAATTTTGGCGGGTTTGCGTTACCTTTTGTCGGGGATGTGTTAAAGAAGGGTAAGAAGATTAAGTTTATTGCTGCACAAAGCCAGGTTGCACCGAATCTGCAGGGAGAATACAGGTTTGACTTCGCAGATTATGCGGAAATAACACCTATGCTGAAGATGTATACCCTTGGACACAAGACGGATATGGAACCAATTAAAGGTGATGGTCTGCGATATCACGGGTGTTCGCCTATTATCAGCTTGCTGCGAAACAAAGGATACATTGATACGATTGCCTATCCCGCTGATGAGAAGCATGTTTTTGAAAACGCAAAGATATTCACGGAAACGGAAGGATGGCTTCCCGCTCCAGAATCTGCTTATTCAGTATGCTGTGCCATTGAAGAGGCTCTGAAATGCAAGGACTCCGGAGAGAAAAAGGTAATTGCATTTAATGTATCAGGTCACGGCTTCCTGGATATGCCTGGGTATCGGACTGTCCTCGGTTTAGAATAAAGTCTATACTAAGAAAATTATTCTTTTTCTTCAAGTTAGCTATGATAATCATCATTGAAGAGAACCATAAAGAAATCTATAAATAGAGAAACATCCAAAAAGAATTCGGTCTGATTACGATAATGGATTTTTTTCAGTTAGAGAAACTAACACAGAAAGAGATCATTCCCGTGCAAGGCAAGACTTATCCATTCAGGAAAAGCCGTTACCGATTTAAAACATTAATGTTCTTCATCCTGTTCGGGAAGTATTTCGAATGGCGAGGGGAGAAAGAAGATGAGGCAAAAGAATATTTCAAGAAAGCGTATGTACTTCTTTCGAAAATGAATTGGTTGGTCTCAAGTGAACCTGACAGGATTGAGAGAATAAAAAAACTGAGCGAGTAAAAAACTACTTTAATGGGAGGAAAACAATGGGTATTGAGGAAATAAAACTGAAGGACCTGAATCCGGATGAGTTCGTCACGAAGCAGATTGAAAAACTCTCTTTAACCGTAACAGATGGAGTGGCAATCAATGCGCTCTCAGGAGGTGTTGACTCCTCTGTTGTGACCATACTTGGACACAGAGCATTAGGTGAGCGATTGAAGACATACTTCATTGAAAATGGTTTAATGAGAGTAGGTGAAGCCCAATATGTTGTTTCATTGTTTGAGAAACTGGACGTTCCCGTAAAGATCGTTGATGCAAAGGAGGAGTTCTTTGCTGCCCTGAAGGGGATAACAGATCCTGAAGAGAAACGTGAAGCTATCACACAAACATTTTACAAGAATATTTTTGGGAGATTAGTGAAGGAAAGCGGTGCGAAGTATCTCTTACAGGGAACAAACTACACCGATGTGGAGGAAACAATTGCCGGAGTTAAACGACAGCACAACATATTAGAGCAATTGGGTATTGATACACAGGCACAATTTGGTTACAAGGTCATAGAGCCGGTAATTCAGTTGCGAAAATCGGGAGTGAGGGTAATTGGAGAGGTTCTTGGATTACCGGGGGAGATATACAATCGACCGCCTTTCCCAGGACCAGCCCTTGCTGCTCGCGTAATAGGAGAAGTTACAGCAGAAAGAATTGAGATAGTAAGAAAAGCAACCCACATTGTCGAAAATATTCTTTCCGAAACGAGTGCTTTTCAGTATCTAGCAATTTTGCATGAAGATAAAGTTACGGGAATGAGGGATGGCAAAAGGGATTATGGGATGCAGGTTGAGGTTCGGTGCTGGGAGAGTACGGATGCGGTGACAGGTTCTCCAACACGGTTACCGTATGACCTATTGGATAAGCTTGCGGAGAGAATAACAACAGAAATACCAGGTGTTGTAAGCGTAACGTACAACATTACAAAAAAACCTCCCTCAACGATAGAAGCGGTTTAACCAATATTGTCATTTTAAAAAATTATTGACAGAAGTGCTATGATATGTTACCTACTAACCAAATAAAATGGGTTAGCCAGATAGAATGAAAAAGGAGGATGGATATGAAAAGACTGATTAAGAGTTGCCTTCTCATCATTGTAGCTCTTGTCGCTCTTCAAGCAACATGCGGGAAGATAACAAAGCCGATTCCCAAGACAGCTGTTCGTGCGATCCGATTTAAGGATTTTGTGTACTTTCACAATGTTTCGATTGCGTACGATGGTGATCATTTCTTTGCGATTAATGGCGGGAATGAGAGCTATTGTAAGCTCAACGAGTACGATAAAAAAGGAAACCTCATCAAGAGTTATGATGTAGGACTTGATGCGAGAGCGATTTTTTATAATCCAGACACCAAGAAGTTATACGTGAAAATTTTCGGATACGACCTGTATTCTATTAATCTTTCTGATGAAAAAGCTGATCTTGAATTGAGTTTTGTCTTTGAATCAGATAATAGCTCACCAGCAGCATCACCTGATGGTAAGTACATTTATGAGCTCCATGAGGGTGAAATCAGGATACTTGAATTCAAAACGGGTGAAGAAGTAAAAAGCTTTGAAATATCTGATTACTTTTATGAGCATAGTTATAATGTAAGCATTGCTGCTTCAGATGGCTATATCTTTGTCTGGGCTTCGGAGGATGATCTCTACGCGTACGACCTAGAAGGCAATTACGTGACAAAGATTGAACTACCCGCTCAGGGTTTTGGATTTTCCCTTTCATATTGCAGTAACTTGATATGGATAGCTCTGGACGCTGATGGTAGTGTTGATGGCAACTTCGGTTTCTGGTACGGGTACGATCTTGACGGACGTTATACTACACGGTCGAAAGCCACAGGGGAAAAGGGATTAGACACTGCTACCCCTAAATAGAATGTTTCTTTGGCATTAACATTTACCGAAAGAGCTCTGGCTTTAGCAACCAGAGCTCTTTCGGTAAAACCGGGAGAGACCGATATGAACAAAAGTTTTTCCGCTCCCTGGGGGATACCTCTTAAGATAACAACAGCTTTTTCAGTTTTGCTACTCCTTGGTGTTGCGCTCATCGGTTTACTGGCAGGTCCCAGAGAAGGAACGGCTGGTAATATCTGGTATCTGAGCATGATTGGATCGCCTCTCTGTATTCTTATTGGTTTAGTTTTTTTTATGGTTCGGGGATACGTGCTGTCC
>SOKD01000176.1 GCA_004376305.1 Candidatus Cloacimonadota bacterium
TCAGTTTTCTGAGTCCAGGAGTTTCCAACAGGATCATACTCCCACCAGTCCTTTAATTTATAGCCGTTATCACCAGTACCATAATATATTTTACCGGCAGCAGCAGCGGCAACGGCATATTTTCTTGGGGATCCTTCAAAAATTGCGCGGGATAAAGGTGGAATAGAAATCGGAATGCCTTCTAGATCAACAAATGCAGAATTAAGATCCGACCTGGTAGCACGGTGAATACATTGACCCGGGGGAGCGAGCAGCTCGACAGCGTCGCAAAGCTCGGAAAGGGTTTTCGGACAATAAGGGAAATTTAAAAGTAAATTCGGCATTATAAGAATTCATGAGTTTTATTCAGCCTGATATGAGCTGAATTGACTGATATAAATAGCAATTATTTTTCCCTCGGCGAGATTTTTCACAGCCAGGTCGATAGGACAATCAGCCCCCGCGGATCCGCTTGGGATATTGGTTGTTATTTCGTCAATCAAAGAACCATTGATGTAAAACTCCGCTTTAGATCCGGGAGTAAAGACGCATTCAAGATTTCTTGTTTCATCATAAGAGGACGTGCCTAAAGTTTCAAGTACTACGGTGGACGGACTTGAAGAACTGCTTGTAAAGCCCTTGAGGACACCATCTTTGACGGTAAAAGCAATTCTATTCCCATCGGTCTGACTGCCCATACCGATCCAAATTTCACCATATTTATTTGTAAGGGATTTAAGCTTTAAATTGCATTTAAATTTACGGGCCTTGTCCCAGGTGAGAGCAGGCAGAGAATAATCTACACGCTTATAGAGACCCGCAACCGAATTCGGAGTTGTTGAACTATTAATAAGAAGATGTTCTTCCTCAAAAGTGAGAGTACCGTCAAGCGTTATCCAGGTTTCAAATCCATCGAGGGAAAGAAAACGGGTAGTGAAAAAGAAATCATGATCATCGTATCGGTTGCCAAGACCACCGGGAGGAGCGGCAGAGCCGATAAATTTAGTACCATTCCATTTTATGATTTGACCGGCTGAAATATCACCAGGAAGAATGAGGGGATCTGAGCCATCCGGCTCATGATTCTCTTTGTGATTGAGAGGGGGCGCAGCGCCTTCTATCATAAGCGCTATTTTGGCACGGGGGACAGGGAAGCCCAGGAACATGTTACCCATAGGGTTAACCTCCTTCCCGAAACCATCCCATCAATTTCGATCTGGTCGGTGTTGCTGCAGCAAATGTTTTGGCCGTGGCCCTGACTTTGAGTGTAAAAAAATCAAGAGAATAAAAACTATCTTCAAAAAGCTCAATCTTTGAACCATACGCTTTAACAGCGTCTCTTGTAAGCTGATAATCAACCACGCCATCATAGGTAAATATGTCAATACGTGTAACCTGTTGAGCGAATGTGAATTCATGATAAGGTATTATCTCATAGTCTTCACCAGTTTCCATTATATCAGCATCAATAGTGAGGTCGCCAACGGCTACAGCAGTAACAAGTGCATAAGTGGTATCAGTTACGTTTTTTACTCTGTATCCGGTCTTGATACCCTGGGCCACGAAATCTTCGCTGGAGTCAATAAGGTGGTCGGCTGTAGTGCCGTCTGTGGTTCTGTCGGCTTCGGTCTGTGCAAAATCGTGCTCGATTTTTTCATAATCGTCAAAAGCGCCGCCACGCTG
>SOKD01000264.1 GCA_004376305.1 Candidatus Cloacimonadota bacterium
TGACTTCTTTTGGCTGTGTTTTGTTCCTGATAACATAATCTCTGCCGAAACCTCACGAACGGCATTGATAAGATCTCCTCCCGCGTATGTCACATTTCCAGAAAAAGAGATATGGTAGCCATTTGCCGCCCCTTTTTTTGCTTCAATGGCGTTACCTGAGAAGCAATGCAGAAGAATTCTTTCAGCTTTTTCACCCTCGAGGATCTTAAAAACCGCAGAATATGCATCGCGAATATGGAGTATTACAGGAACATCTTTTTCTTTTGCAAATACCAGTTGTTCCGTGAAAACACTTTTCTGAATACCGGGAGGAGAAAGATTTCTTTTGTAATCCAGACCAATTTCACCGATCGCAACGACATGGGAATCAGAAAGAAAACCCTCGAGTATCTTCAATGTATGGTTATCATACGTTTTTGCATCATGGGGGTGTATACCCACAGCCGCGTACATGAACTGGTATTTTTGTGCCAGTTCAACAGCTTCCTCGCTGGAACGTAAATCAAAACCAACATTAATAATTGATTGCACACCTGCCGTACGAGCATTGTCCAGTATCTGCTTCAGGTTCTTCCTGAATGCCTTCATCTGAAGGTGACAATGTGAATCAATAAATTTCATTCAAAACCTCAAGAAAACTGACTGAGTATCTCTGCTCCTTCTTCTCCGATTGCAATAGTGTGTTCAAAATGTGCCGATAGTGACCTGTCCTTCGTAACTGCAGTCCACCCGTCTGAAAGAATATCAACCTCAAAACCACCAGCAGCAACCATCGGCTCAAGCGCAAAGGTCATTCCCTTTTCAATTACGACTCCGGTACCGGGCTTTCCGTAATTAGGAATCAAAGGATCCTCATGAAGTTCCTTTCCAATTCCATGACCCGTAAACTCTCTGATTACAGAAAACTCGTGCTTCTCAACAAAAGACTGAATGGCATATGAAACATCACCAATTCTATTCCCAGAAGTAGCTCGCTGTATACCCTCATAGAGAGCTTGCTCGGTAACTTCTATGAGCTTCATTCCAAGGTTGTCTACCTTCCCCACTGGCACGGTAATTGCAGCATCCCCATAAAAACCATCAAGGAGGATGCCGAAATCAATGCCAACAATATCTCCCTCTTTGAGTATTCTCAATTCCGGGATCCCATGAATAATAACCTCATTTATGGAAACGCAAAGCGCAGAAGGATACCCATTGTATCCTTTGAAAGCTGGAATACCTTCCCCTTTTTCTGAAAGGTACAAAGCCTTTTTTTCGAGTTTTTCGATATTCAGTCCTGGAATAACCATATTCTTCAAAGTACTTAGAATTTCCATCACGAGTTTATTGGCTCGTTTCATCTTCTCTATTTCCTGTTCCGATTTTATATAAATCATTTTATCAATCAAGAAAATCAATGAGTAACTGCATACACAAAAATATTGACTCCCATCTGAAATGCTTCTTCTCGTTTCTCCGGCAGATCCCTGTGAACTTCCGGATCTGCCCATCCATCACTGATATTCGTTTCATACGTATAAAAGAGCATCATTCTTCCTTCCATAAAAATACCAAACCCTTTCGGTGCTTTACCATCATGTTTGTGTATCTTTGGTAACGAATTAAAGTCATAAAAGCTGTGGTAGATTTCATGCTCGTAGGGTACCTCAATAAGTTCCTTCTCCGGGAAAACCTTTTTTATTTCTCTTCTCAATGATTCATCAATTCCATAATCATCATCAACGTATAGAAATCCTCCGTTCTTAAGATAAACCCTCAATTTTCTAACCTCTTCATCTGAGAACGATACATTTCCATGGCCCGTCATGAAGAGGAAAGGATGACGGAACAATGCTTCATCTGACAGAGTAAGAACAAACTCCTGTGTCTGTACCTGCAATTCAGTTCGCTCGTTTATTTCCTCAGCGAGATTTGGAATTATCGATGGATCATTATACCAATCACCACCTCCCCTGTATTTCAACCGAACAATTGAAAAAACACCGTTGAGTAATGAAAAAGAGAATATGATAAGCAAAGTAGACAACAAGGTCTTCAGCATTATTTGTCCTTCCCAATTCTTTTTTCGAGCAACTTTTCGATCTTCTTCATCTTTTCCACTTTCTCCTTAAGCTCATTAATTATTTTCTCCTGTTTTTCAATTTCAAGAGCCTTTGTCTCTTTTTCCGTGCTGAGAGTATCGAGCGTTATTTGTTTATCAGCAATTACCTTATTTATCTTTTCAAGGTTTTCTTCTGCCTGCATCACTTCGCTCTCTTCTTTCTTCAGTTTCTCAAGCGTAGCTTTCCTGTCGGTAATCCCATTGGTAAGTTTCTCCAACTCCTTCCTCGTTTTCACCACCTCTTCGTCTTCCAGGAGTTGTATTTTCTCAAGTTTCCTTTGCCTTTCCTCAATCTCTTTGCTCAATACATCAAGTTCTATCTTACCTTCTTTCTTTTTCTTCTCTACCATAAAATCAAGGTTCTGCTTTATCTTCATCAGACTTGCTGTTTTTGTGCCAATCCGCTTTTCTTCTTCTTCAAGACTCCGTATTCTATCGGTAATTAACTGTCTGTCCTGGGTAAGCCTCTTCATCTCATCCAGCATCTTTTCAAACTCTGCTTCTCTCTCTCCCTGCTTCTGAACGCTTTTTTCCACCTCTTTCAAACGTACCGATAATTCCTGTTCTTTTAGTTCATACGACTCCATTTCTTCCTTCCTGCTCTTCACCTGTTCTTCAAGCTCACGGAGCTGCTCTCTGTCGTCGTCAATCTCATCTCTAATTTTATCAACCTCTGCTTTCCCCGAGGATCGTTCTTCACTCATTGCAGTAATACCTGTTTCCAATTTTGTCTTAATTTTTTCCAGGGTTTTTGTCGTTTCCTCAAGTTTTTCCTTTTCCTGAGCCAGCGCCCTTAGCTCATCATTTTTCTCAGTAATTCCTTGCTCAACTGATTCTTTATCCCTTTTAATTGCTTCAATTTCAGCAACCATCTTATTGTATGCCGTTTCAATCTCCTCAAATTCACTTTTTCTCTTCTCAATATCTGCATTTACCAACCTGTAATCATCGATAACCGAACTCTTTTTCGTTTGAATTTCCGTTATTTCCTTTTCTTTATTTTCTTTCTCCTTTTGCATTCGAGAAAGTTCCTGCTCCAATAATTCTTTTCCGCTTCCTGTGTTCTTCCTTTCTTCATAAAGTTTCTGGAGTTCTCTTCCGGATTCTTCAACTTCGCTCACTATCTTTTCCTTATCCTTTTCCATTTCTGCAATTTCATTCTGTATACGCTCTTTTCCCTCGTTAAGACTCTCCAACTCTTCCTGAACTGCTCTCCTTAGCGCTTTATCCTTTTCAATAAATTCTCCTGTTTTTTCTTCTTCTTTCTTCAGTTTTTCAATTTCATCCTTCGCTGTTTTTCTCATATTCTCAGACTCAGCAAGCATCTTTTCCTGTGATTCCTTTTCTTTTTGAATCCTACCCATCTCTTCATTCGTTTCCTCTATTTCCCGCTGCCGATCATCGAGACGATTCCCGATTTCAATAAGTTCCTGTTCCTTCTCTGATATTGATTGAATCAGGTTTGATTCCTGCTCTCCCATATGCTGGATCTTGTGAGCAAGATCGATCTCATCTCCCATCCCTTTCCCTAATCCCTCTTCAAGTTTATCAAGATCTTCTTTTTTCTCCTCTATTTCCTTTGCGTATCTGTCTCTTTCTTCTAAAAGTCCATTAATTTCATTGCGAAGCTTGTCAGTCTCTTCTTTTTCCATTTGACTGGAAGCAAGTAATGATTGAACCTTTTCCAGTTCGTCACGAGTTTCTTTCAGCAGTTCCTGAGATTCAGCTTTTTCATCCCGTACCTTTTTTAGCTCCTTCTCAGCTTGTTCACTCTCCATCTCAATCTTTTTGATTTCGTCCCTTTTCTCCTTTTCTTCAATCGAAAGTTCTTTCAGCATCTTCTCTTCATCTTCGGAACGCCTCTTTGCGATAATTTTGATTTCTTGCTCAAATTCTTTCTTCTCACGTTCAAAGCCTTCCTTCGTTGCTTTGATTTTTTTGTCAAGATCTATTTTTTCTTTTTCAATTCCTTCCTTTTCCTTTATAAATTGCTCTAAAGTCTCTTTTTCCTTTTCAAATTCATCTACATCCTTCAATAGCTTTTCAGCTTCTACTTCCTTATCTTCAATTTCCTGTATAAGAGTTTTCTTTCTGTCTGCAAGTTCTTTTAGAGAGGTTGAAAGCTCCATCTCTTCACTCATTCGTCTCCCGGTTTCCTCGTCTGCTTTCTTGAGTTCAATTCTCTCCCTCTTCAACAGAGTCGATATCTCATTTCTCTCCTTATCCAATTTTTTATTTGCTTCCTTCAAATCCTTGTTTACTTTTGCGTTTTTCTCCCTTTCCTCTTTCAACTGCGAAATTTGTTGATTCTCCGTCTTGATCTCCTCACGTTTCTTATGAATAAGCTGAACCATCAATTCATCTTCTTCCTTAGTCTCCTTCAGCATGTTTTGTGCTTTTTCAAGCTCTTTATTAAGCTGTTTTAACTGAACTTTTATTTCTTTTTCCTTCGCCTTAATCTTTTCATCGGGTTTTAAAACCTGTTTTTTTCTTTGATCAACGTCCTTCTTGAGAGCCATCAACTCTTGTTTCTTTTTCCAGATTTCCACTCCTATTGACTCTTTATCTTCATTTGCATCATCAATACTTTGCTCAAAGTTCCTAAGTTCCTTTTTCTTCTCTTCAATTCTATGCGTTAAATCGAGCTCCTCACTCCAAATTGATGCAAGTGTATCCTCAACTTCCTTCTTTTCCTTCTTTCTCTCCTCAATCTCCTTTATGAGTGTATTACGGTCTTTTTCAAGCACCTTTTTGTTCTTCACCATTTCCCTCCTGATAGAGTACAATAGTATTCATTTTTCTGAATTGAATTACTTGTAAAATTGTTTACTTACCTCATTGCAACAGTGCTTCTCTTTCCTCGTGGATGAAACTCTGTAATTACCTTTTTTAGATATTCTTTTGTTATATGCGTATATATCTGTGTTGTCGAGATATCATTATGTCCAAGCAACGTCTGGACAACTCGGAGATCAGCCCCACCCTCCAACAGGTGAGTCGCGAAGCTATGTCTGAATGTATGTGGTGTAACTCGCTTTGAGATACCCGCCTTACTTGTGTATTCTCTGAACCGTTTCCAGAATCCCATTCTGCTTATTCGTTTTCCTCTCTTGCTGAGAAAAAGAATTCCATCGCTTTGTCCCCTTTCCAATGTTCCACGCACCCTGGCAATGTATCGGGTTAAAAAATCAATCGCGCAGTTACCTATTGGTATCACCCTCTCCTTTTCACCTTTGCCATAACAGATTAAAAAACCCTCATTGAAATCAATGTTCTCAATTTTCAAAGAAAGAAGCTCTGATATTCTCAACCCGCATGCGTACAGAAGCTCAAGTGCTGCACGATCTCTCAGCCCGAGAGGACTATCAATGTCGGGTTGATAAAGTATCCTCTCCACCTCTTCGACATCTAATACCGATGGCAGTCTTCTTACAATCTGTGGTGGCTCAATGACAACCATTGGATCTTCCTCCATTACCATTTCTTCGATGAGAAACTTAAAGAAATTCCTGAGTGAACTTATTTTCCTTGAAAGCGTTGCTGGAGCAATCCCCGGTTTACTGATGTACTGGATGTACTGCGTTATGTCTGTATGTCTGATAGTCTTAAGCTCCTTTTTTTCAGAGTGAATGTATTGGGTGAACTGTTTTACGTCCCGCTCGTATGCATCAATGGTATTTGTTGCGAATCCTTTCTCAGCAGCAAGATATCGAACAAAAGATTTTTCGATTATTTCAATGTTATTAGAGTTCAAATATATCTCCTCTTTCCGGGACAAAAATCTCTTTTTGGCCGATCCCGCGTAATCCCTGTTCTAACTGCTCAATCTGTTTCACATCTCCATGAACACAG
>SOKD01000326.1 GCA_004376305.1 Candidatus Cloacimonadota bacterium
ATTGATTCTAATGGAGTTGTATGGGTGGCAAAATCGATCTTTTCCAACCGTAGAACGAAACTAAATAGCATTGCAACAAAAATGGTAGAATCCACACTTATTGCAGCAATTCAAACAGAATTTTATCCCGCACGTATAAAGGGGGAACCCCTAGGAGTTTGGGTATCCTATCCTATTCGATTCATCTTAACAACTCATTGATCAATTGAACAAAAATACCATTGTTATCCTAATTAATTCTCGCCAGAATCAACCTCGAGGTCTTACCCCGCCTTCGTACTACGGGTACAGCAGGTCGATCGGAAACGTGATTGCACCGATCGGCGTATCAACATAGACAGTTCCCTCCAACCGGAAATCTGCTTTCTTGTTTTTTACTGCTTCAAGAATTGCCGCTCCGAGATTGAGATAGTTTACCTTCAGTTTTGTGGAAATAGTCTTTGTTCCTTCCGCTTTCACCGTTATCTTCCTGGCAGTAGTCCCCGTTGTAGCGACCTTATCATTAATAGAGAACGAGTAATCGAGCCTATCAATGACTGCATCAATATCATTTGGATTATCTGCTTTTATTTCAACATTGAGCGTCATATTCGTCAAATCGTAATCGATGAGACTCACTCTTCGCAAACTGAAATCGAGCTCTTTCACCGCCATTCGCTTCATTAATTCAGTACACCCAAACGACAGAAAACAAACTGCAACTAAGGTAATGACAATAATCTTTCTCATCCACCCTCCTTTGTTTGGTTATTAGAAATTGGTTATTGAGTCCTCCGTTTTCTCCTTGAGCCTTCTCTACCATCTGTGTAATGAGCAGTTATAGCCGTTGTGATCCTTTTTACAGCATCATTCCTATCTTCACCAATGGAGAAACCTTTATTTCTACCGAGCGGTGAGGGCAGATCTCTATGCAACAGAAACAGTTAATGCACCGGGCATAGTTAAACAATGGTCTTACCACACCTTTTTCTATAGCACTTGCAGGACAGGCTTCAACGCATTTACCACAATTTGTGCATTTTCTTGTTATGATTCGCGGACGTGCCCAGACCTGTGTCCCAATTGTTTTCGTCAAGAAAGGAGGGATAAAATTAAGCTGATTCGTTCGCGGAAAACGAATGTTTCTCTTTTGAAACGATTCGAGTGCATCTCCTGAAAATGATAACTTTTTATCAGGTTCATATCCTCTTCTCATTGCTGCCAGATACAGAGGAAATTTTCTTTTTTCAAGACCGAGCAAATGCGATAGCACTATATCGGTGGCAAGAGCATCATTGGTTGCTGCTGCAAAGCCAAGCGATACGGGTTCACCGGCTGCGGGACCCTCTCCTTCCATGCCGATTATCCCATCGTAGATTGTAAGTAATGGTTTTGCGAGATGATAAATATCAAGGGTAATCTCGCTAAAATCAATTGCGTTCGGGTACTCTTTATGCAGTAAAGTCTTTGTGAAACCAGGAACAACCCCGTACATATTCTTCACACCAAGCGTCAATGCAGTAAGAGTATGGGTCTTTACCTTTGGCAGATTTATGACAAAATCAACCCTATCGATAATCCCGGCAATGGGATACGCACGGTGATCCACTTCTTTTTTATTCCATCCCGACTTATCAAAATGAACCAGTGGTATGTCGTACCGTTTACCCAGTGAAAAAAGCCCGGTAACAGAAAATATTTTATCAATATCCTTGAACACAGGAGATGGGCTATCACCTATCAGCAGTTTCGCGCCATGATCAATAAAAAACTGAAGTACTGCTTCAACAAATAGTGGATGGGTTGTAACTGCATCTTGCGGTGGATGCCCTGAAAGGAGATTAGGTTTCAGAAGCACCCTGTCACCATGCTTGATTGCATGTAATTCATCGTAAAAGGGTTCCATAAGTGCCTGAATCGTTTCTCGTAACCCATCAACACTGTAGCTGGCACATTGCTTGAACGAAAATGTGCGTTTCGTATTTCCTATAAGCCCAGTTACTTCCCTGCCTTTCATTGTGCACACTATATCAAAATCACATTTTTATGTCAATGAAATTGTCGATGGTCAATACAGAGCATTCTTCAAGGATGGTTTGGATTTTGCTTGCAAAAATGTATGTTTTGTATTATAATTAATTGCTCTTTTATGGGTAAATGGGTAAATGGGTAAATGGGTATAAATTATGAGATTTGATAAATTTACTGAAAAAGCTGAGGAAGTAATCCAGCACGCTTCCGAAGGCGTAGAAATTTTCAAACAGACTCAATTGGATGCAGAGTTTATCCTCTGGGCATTGCTAAAACAAGAAGGTGGTTTGGTAATTGAAATTTTGAAAAAACTAAACATCAATGCCGATTCGGTCCTTACGAGAACTGAAGAGGAAATAAACAAAACACCACCGGTCCACTATGAATACGGTACCGAAAAACAGATTTACATGACTCCCCGGGCAAAGAAAGTTTTTGATCTTGCAAAAGATGAAGCAAGACGGTTGAACGACGACTTCATAGGAACCGAACATCTCTTCATTGCCATTGCAGAGCTCAATGATAATGGAGTTGCAAAGATTCTGAGCGCTTTTTCGATAACAAAGGAGAAAATATACCAGTCGCTCCAGAAGATAAGAGGAGGTCAAAGAGTGACAGACCCAAACCCAGAAAGCAAATATCAAGTTCTCGATAAGTATTCCCGGAACCTGACAAAACTTGCACAGGAAGGCAAGATTGATCCGGTGATTGGAAGAGAGGACGAGATCAAAAGAGTTATCCAGGTGCTTTCCAGAAGAACGAAAAATAATCCCGTTCTCATTGGCGAAGCTGGTGTCGGAAAAACTGCTATTGTTGAGGGGCTTGCACAGAAAATAATTGCGGATGACGTACCTGAAATTTTGAAAGACAAACAGGTGGTTCAACTTGATATGGGTGCGCTTCTTGCGGGAAGCAAGTTCCGAGGGGAATTTGAAGAGCGTTTGAAGGCTGTAATGGATGAAATAAAAAAATCCAAAGGCGAGATAGTGCTCTTTCTCGACGAACTCCACACCATTGTGGGAGCGGGAGCAGCGGAAGGTGCAATTGATGCATCAAACATGCTCAAACCTGCCCTTGCAAGAGGAGAATTGCAGGCAATTGGAGCAACCACGCTTGACGAATACAGAAAATACGTGGAGAAAGATAGTGCTCTCGAAAGACGTTTTCAGCCAGTCTTTGTAGCCGAGCCAAGCATTGAAGACTCAATCGAAATATTAAGAGGACTAAAGGACAAATACGAATCGCATCACGGCATACAGATCTCGGATGACGCAATCAAAGCAGCTGTGAAACTCTCTCATAGATACATCAGTGATAGAAAACTCCCTGATAAGGCAATAGACCTCATCGATGAAGCAGCAGCAAAACAGAGAATTGAAATTTACAGCGCTCCGCCGGAACTCAAGGAAATGGAAAACCACATCAAAAGGCTCACCAGGGAAGGAAAGGAAGCAGTCCAATCGAGAGCATACGAGAGGGCAGCCCAGCTGAGAGATGAAGTGGATGCGCTGCAAAAGGAATACAGTGAAAAACGAGAAAAGTGGATGAGGGAACGTGGAATTGACGATGTTGTGGGAGAGGAAGATATTGCAGAACTTATCTCGAAATGGACCGGAATCCCTGTGCAGAGAATGCTCACCGAAGAATCCGAAAAACTAATGAAGATGGAAGAAACACTTCATAAACGTGTTATCGGACAGGATGAAGCCATTGTTTCTATCTCAGAAGCAATACGAAGAGCCCGGGCTGGACTGAAAGATCCTGAACGCCCCATCGGTTCTTTTCTTTTTCTTGGGCCAACTGGTGTCGGGAAAACTGAACTCGCAAAGGTACTTGCATTATTCCTCTTTGACACCGAGGGAGCGATGGTGCGCATTGACATGACTGAATACATGGAAAAACACACTGTTTCAAGGCTTATCGGCGCACCTCCCGGTTATATAGGATACGAAGAAGGAGGCCAACTTACAGAAGCAGTTCGAAGACGTCCGTACAGGATAATACTCCTTGATGAAATTGAAAAAGCACACCCTGATGTCTTTAACATACTTCTTCAAATTTTCGATGATGGAAGATTGACAGATGGTCAGGGAAGAACGGTCGATTTCAAAAACACGGTAATAATTATGACCTCAAATATTGGCTCAGTCTGGATACAGAAAAATGCTGACAACTATGAGAAAATGAAAACGGGAGTTATGGAAGAGATTCGAAACCATTTCAAGCCCGAATTCCTTAACAGACTTGACGATATAATCGTATTCCATTCTCTCACAAAAGATGACATAAAAGAAATTATCGAAATACAGCTATCCGATCTGAGAAAAAGATTATCTGAAAGAAATATTGAAATCAAATTGACTGATAATGCAAAAGAGGAGCTTGCCAGCGAGGGATTTGACAGGATGTACGGTGCAAGACCGCTGAAACGTGTTATTCAAAAGAGAATCGAAAATGCGCTTTCATCTATGATCATTAAAGGTGAAATCAAGGAAAACGAAACGGTTGTCATAAACTATCAGGATAAAAATTGGAGCATTAAAAAGGAATAAAGACATGATTACTCTTGAAGATGTCATAAACAATAATACGGTGAAGAGCTACGTCAATAAAGCCGATGATTTTCTTGGTATCATTGGTTATACAGAACACGGGGAGCGTCATGCAAAACGAGTTGCTCATACAGCACAACGTATTCTTTCCGAGCTTGAAAAACCTGAAAGGATTGTTACCCTTGGTGGCATTTCTGGATTCCTGCATGATATAGGCAATGTTGTCAACAGAAAATACCACGCTCAGACTGGAGCAGCGCTTGTTCACTCCATCCTCAGTTCAATGGGAATGCCTGTACAGGATATATCAGAAGTCATCGGTGCAATTGGTAACCACCATGAGGAAGATGGCATTCCGGTTAGTGATGTTGGAGCAGCATTAATTCTTTCCGATAAATCAGATGTTCACAGAAGCAGAGTGAGAAATCCTGAATTTGTGAAGTTCGATATTCATGACCGTGTGAATTATGCAACAACGCAATCGGTGTTGGATGTTAATCAAGATGACACAAAAATCATCTTCAATTTGACAATCGATACGACCATTGCAGCAGTTATGGAATACTTTGAAATTTTTCTGTCACGAATGATCATATCAAGAAGAGCAGCAGTCTTCCTCGGCTGCAAATTTGAAATGATAATTAACAACATAAAAGTGATATAATCTTTCTTTAGTATTATTTCCAAAAAAAATAAAAAAATGCTTGACAAAACACTCATTTATCATTATAATCGTCAGTGTTAAATCAATAGAGTGAATTCAAAGTAGATTCTCTTTTTAAAATTTTGTTACACTAAAACATCCTTTATAGAAAAATGAAATCCAAAAAGCCTCTTTTTATAACAGTTGTGTCAGTTTTTGCTGTCGTTGCTATTTTGATGGGGGTCCTCTTCTTTGTTCTCGGAACAGTAAACAACTATTACTCAAACGCACTGAAATCATCTTCTTTCGAACCTTCATCACATAGTGGATATGAAAAAAGGAGTAAATCAGAAATTGAACCACTGGCAAAAGTTAATTTTCTAATCGGAAGTACAAAATTCAAGAAACGCAAGGGCAAAACATGGTATAAATTGACATTTGGTCAACATCTCGTACGTGGTGACAGTATACAAGTGGGAATTAACAGCAAAATCGAGTTAACCCTTAAAAACGGCAAGAGCCTTTTCATAACTGGTTTTGAGAAAATACGCATAGATAGCTCAATCCTCTCGCTGGATGGAAATAATTATTCTCAGCAATCATCCGGCGGGAACAACGAAAAAGGAAAAATATCGCGCCTGACAGGAAAGAATATCCAGGGCTAGGAAAAAACACGGGTATCGGCGATACGATCAAACGAAGCACAACAGGGGGGAGATAAGAAGAATACTAACTTAGAAACCAGAATCG
>SOKD01000040.1 GCA_004376305.1 Candidatus Cloacimonadota bacterium
ATATGGCATTTATTAGAATGATGCTCTTGGCTTTCGGCATTATTTTTCAGTTACCGGTGGCTTCGTTTTTCCTTACGAAGATGAGAATACTGAAACCGCGATTTTTGCGGAAGAGCAGACGAGTTGCGATTGTCTTGATCTTTATTGCAGCAGCGGTATTGACCCCTCCGGATGTTTTTACTCAATTGCTCATGGCAGGTCCTCTGATACTCCTCTTTGAGATCAGCATCTGGGTTTCAGTTTTTGCGTCGAAAAATCGAAGAAAGATAGAAGAGGAAACGGAAAAAGAACAGAATTTATAGAATTACACAATCAGATGTTTTGAGCGACCGATCAATCAATCATTTATCCACGAGCGCAAGTATACCATAGATAAGTATTTAGTTTCTCTCATTTTTTTGAAACCAAATTCAGTACATTTCGTATAGCTTATTGAAAAGAAGATAGTGTTGAAAGAAGATAACTACTGGATAAGGAGCGTAAAGAATGGAAATAAGAACGACTTTAGCCACCTTGTTAGGCGATACAAAGACCCGATATATTACTTTGTTCTCAGGATGGTACAGAACGAGGAAGATGCCATGGATTTAGCACAGGAGACTTTCATAAAAGCATATAATAAGCTTGAGATGTTTCGTGTGGAATATTCATTCAAGAATTGGCTCTTTAGCATTGCATCCCATCATACCATTGATTTTCTGCGAAAGAAAAAGCGCATGAAGGAGACAGATTTGCTCGAGATAGATACGGATAAACCCTATGTTTCTCATGTGGATACCTTAGTCATGGATGAACGGATGGCGAGGTTGTCTCAGGGAATTAATCAGTTGTCTGATAACTATCGCATGGTGATTCTTCTGAAGCATAAAGAAGAATTGAGGATAGATGAGATAGCCACGATAATGGATATCCCGCAGGGGACTGTTAAGGTGTGGCTCCACCGGGCACGGGCACGGTTACGAAAATGGATGGAAGGATACGATGAAGAGAAGAAACAATAGAGATTTTGAAGATTATCTTGATGGGAAAGAGAGCGGGCTAAGCAAGGAAGAACTTCAGGATAGTAAAAGGTACAAGGAAACGCTCGAACTCTTTACGATGCTCAGCAATTTACCGGAGGTGCCTGCCCCCGCCGGTTTTGAAAAGCGCGTTTTCAAAAGACTTGGTATATCATATGTTCCCGTATACAGGAAGATTCTTACGCTGGGAGTATTGAGTATCTTTTCAGCCTTTATTTACTATCTTGGTCAGCTGCTATTCAGTTTTGCTGCACCCCGGCTCAGCATAGCTACTATGGTGCAGTTTGTTTCCACTGCATACGTAAAGATCACTCACGCCATTGCCATCATAAAGGTAGGACACCATCTGAAGGATATATTTTTCACCTTTGCCAATCCCTGGCTCTTTGTTGGTTTTGCATTTGTATCATCAATCCTTATGCTTATCCTCATAGGACTGACCCAGGAATCAAACAAGAAAGCAGTACTGCTCAACAGGTTTTAACCTTTAACAGAAGGAGAAGGAATATGAGAAATTTCAAGTTTATTATTGCATTGGTTCTCTTTCTTTCCATTTCTACAATGCTCTTCTCGCAAGAAGAGATTGTTGAAATGGAAAAAGTAGATACCATTGTCGCGGAGAAAGATACAGGTATCGTCGTAATGGAAACAGACGATGAAACTGTACGTATTGGAGAGGATCTGTTCGTTGCAGTGAAGGATACGGTTCCCGGTGATGCGGTTGCTATCAGCTCCAATCTTTATGTTCATGGTCTCCTACAGGGCGATGCGATTTGCATTAACGGAAACCTTATCATTACGGGAACGGTTCTTGGTGATGCAGTTTGTATCGGCGGTATTGCCGAAGTGGGGAGTAGTGTCGTTATCAAGGGTGATCTCGTATGTATTGGCGGGAAACTCACCCGTGATGAGCGTGCTCAGATAGATGGGGAAATTGTGAATATATCACTTCCCTTCATGCGACCTGTTTTAAAATATGCATTCAAGTATATCGGGCCTAATGATGTCGTTTCTCCAAAACCTCATCTACATACTTTTGCAAGAAGGATCGGCGGATTTTTCATTTACATAGTGAAAATCGTTGCTCTCATTGTTTTTATTTTTCTTATTATACTCTTCTTCAAGGGTGGTGTAGACAGGGTATCTGATGCAATAGCACATCATTTCTGGAAATCGGCACTTGCCGGCTTCATTGGTGTAATATTGACTCTACCACTTACCCTGTTGCTCATTGTGCTTATTATTGGTATTCCCCTCGTGCCGCTCCTCTGGATTGCAATTATGGCTGGTATGCTCTTTGGATTTGTCTGCATTACCTATACACTCGGTAAGATTGCCGCTGAAAAGAAAGGATGGAAGGATAAATCTCCATACATACTTGCACTCATCGGACTATTAGTTATTGAGATAATTACGCTCCTCGGAAACCTGGTTATTCTTCCGGGTGGTCCATTTATGGCAGTCGGTGCACTTATAAAGGTAATAGGATTTATTGTCAGTTATGTTGCCTGGATGATAGGGTTTGGTGGTGTTATCCTTACCCGCTTCGGCTCACGGACATTTGGCAACAGCAAATAGGGATTTCATCTATCCTGGTAGAAGGCAATTTCTAATAGGGCTTGAGAAGAAAGAAGGGCAGACGTACAGTCTGCCCTTCTTTCTTCTCAAGCCTGCTTGTCTGTTACTTTATCCTGATAATTTTCTGTGTCCAGAGTTTACTACCTGCAGACATCTTGATGAAATAGACACCTGATGAAAGAGGTTGCTTAATGTTAATCGAGTAGTAACCCGGTTTATACATTTTATTTTCGATCTGATTCACAAGCCTTCCCCGTACATCATATAAGTGTATAGTCACCGTTGTCTTTCGCGCAATCTGGAAATCAATGCGCGCCAGTAAGCGGAATGGATTGGGGGTGATCGAACGGAGCATGGTGACTCCGGGAAGGATTCTGTTGCTTCCCTGAACACCGGTCTGGGCAATGGTGAAAACACTATCGCTCACATCAACTCCGACATTCTCTGCTCCGTCGTATCCTTCAACTTTGATGATGCATTCTGTTGAGGTCGTTTCGGGGATTGTCCATTGAAAGATAGAATCATCTCCGTCAATGTGCGCAACGAACAACGGGAAGGTGGAACCTCCATCAAGAGAGAGTGTAATATTAAGACTGTCTATGCCAACGTTATCATTCGAATCCCATTGGATATCGTGTATGTCATTCCATATCCAGATTTCGCCTCCGTTGGGAGCAATCACCGTAATTGCAGGTAGTGAATCATCCCGTATCTCGAAGAATGAATCTGATTCATCCTCGGCAAAGTTCAGTTCGGCATCGAATGCTATGACTTTCATCAAGCATGTTGTTGAAGGTGTAGGTGGTACGATCCATTCGTACAGTGTATCCTGAGCAGGAGGGCTGGTGATGAATATCCAATCTCCTCCTCCGTTGATCGAATATTCAAGTCTAATAGAGTCAACACCAATGTTATCGGATGCTAACCAGGTAATAGTGTCGATTATCCCAATACTCAGAATTTCCCCACCATTTGGCATGTGAACCTGGACAGCTGGCGGAATGCCATCGCGAATGGTGAAGGGACTATCAGATATGTCTTCGCCACTGTTCTCAAAACCATCAAAGGCAATAACCTTCACCAGACAGTTGGTCGAAGGAGTTGGTGGGATGGTCCAATCGTAGCTTGAGTCATTAACCTCACCGTTTGCGACAGGGATCCAATTTCCTCCTCCATTTGTTGAATATTGAATGGAAACTGAATCGATGCCAATATTATCTGTTGCAATC
This sequence comes from Candidatus Cloacimonadota bacterium, assembly GCA_004376305.1. Classification (GTDB taxonomy): domain Bacteria; phylum Hydrothermota; class E44-bin80; order E44-bin80; family E44-bin80; genus SOKD01. The sequence goes on from SOKD01000040.1 coordinate 3,827, forward strand.
CATTCAATCGTATTCACCTCCCCAATATTCCAGACTTCCCCCCCGTTTGGAATCGTTACGGCAACGGTTGGCGGAATAAGGTCAGAAAGTATAGTTGAAGCGTAGATATCCCAATTTGCGTTTCTGTCGCTCTGCCGGAGAAGCCATATTTTTCCCGAATCATCGAGTGCGGCTTCGGGGAAGATATCCCTGTTGGCATTGATGGAGACGTTCATGGAATCACCCCATTCTCCATCCTTGTAATACTTTGCAAAAATTTCCCAATCGCCCGTTCTATCGGATTGCCATATACACCAGAGGTATCCATCCTGGTCTACGGCAAGTGCTGGTTGCTCATCTCTTTCCGGATTGGTGGTTATTGACTGCGGTGCTGACCATGAAGCACCGTCATAGTGACTCTGGTAAATATCGGAATTCCCATTTCTCCATGTTGTCCATGCTACCCAGATGGTACCATCACCGTCAACGGTGATTGCAGGATCCTGGTCCTGGGCAATATTCCCGGTTACCCTGCGAATGTTTTCCCAGTGTCCTGATGATTCGTTGTAATTTTTCACATAGATATTTTTGTTTTCCTGCCATCGCTCGCTCGTCCAGGCAGTCCATGCCATTCCCGTGCTATCGGTTGCCATAGCTGGTTTATAATCATTTACGGAGCCAATGGTTACGGCAAACATTGGTTGCCATGAGCTTCCATCATAATAACGGCAGTAAATGTCACCATTGAGATGGTTCCATCGCTCAAGGGTTATCCATAAACGCCCACCTCCATCGCAGGTCATAGCGGGTGCAACCGCATCGGTGGATCTACTGCTAATATGGTCAGGTGTATTCCATCCACCATCGTAAGAGCATGCAAAAATATCGTAGTTTCTCCCGTAACATCGTGCCCATGATAACCACATTGCACCAGTTGCATCAGCGCAGAGTGTGGGGTACCAATCCCAGTAAAGGAACGGGTCAATAATTTCTGGTGAGCTCCACGAATTATTTTCATTATAGGAAACGCAGATTTCCGTTCTACCGTTTGATTGAGATCTTCCGGTTACCCATGCTGCCCATATTCTGCCGTTTCCGTCAACGGCGACATCACAGAATCCATCTGTTTCTGGATCCGTATCAATGGGTTGGGGGGAGGACCACCGGTCAGCAGGATAGAGATTGAGCCCTTTTCTCCCTGATCTTGCGAATACAGCCGAACCGCTTTTTGGTTTTAGGGCTGCATCTCCGCAGATAATCATGCCATAATACCAGGATACATCGTTTATCCCCCATATCGAAAACCAATCTTTGAATGCTTCTCCAACGGATATCCCTCCTGCAAGTGGACCGTAAAAGTCATCGAAATGCCGCATACTTCCTACCTTTGAAGAGCCAATAACAAGGAGTGTATTCATTGGTCCAAAAATGTAGCACCCTCCAGAATAATTTTCTTCAAAGAAACGTGTTCCGCTGCATTGGAACAGATTGATGAATTGCCATTCAGGATTGGCGAACCATATCTCGAAATTGAAGCAGGTTCCTGCGTATCCTGATTGATTCTTGAACGTATTACCCCAGGGCGAGGAGTGGCTGCATATTTGCACCCACTCGTATGGGTCATTGAATCTTATCCTGAAATCTGAAGCAATCGTTGTGTTGTAATTACGCACAACATCAACCGTATCATAGAGCAAACCCAGATCACAGTCATTGTATCCATACCAGTCATCATCAACATAGGCGAGTGCTTTCTGTGGAGTTGAATACCCGCCGGTTCTGTACTTATGGATTTTCGAAAGATATGAATTGATTAGAATAATTTCATCGCTCCAAGACATTGAGCCGGAAAAGATCCTGCCTGTCCATATTTCAGGTGCTTTACTGCCTGTATGATTATCGAACAATCCATCGCCGTCGTTATCGATCCAGGTACCATCAAGGTCCATGAGGTAAAGATCAACAGGAAATTCCTCTCTGCCTTCAGCGCTTGTGTATTCATACCAGGCAAATGGGATACTGCCGATAAGTATAGCGCCTTCCAGTTCGTTGGGAAGCAGGGACAAAAGATGAGCGCGGACGTCCGCAGCGGTTGTTCCTCTCATGGTGTCAAGTTGTACGCTGTATC
>SOKD01000311.1 GCA_004376305.1 Candidatus Cloacimonadota bacterium
ACCCCAATTGGGTGCAATGTTATCATATCCTTCATCATCATTCCATTATTTTCCTTTGTCATTAATTATTTAATAGCTTTCCGCAACGTATTAACTGCAAGCTTTGAACAATGCAGATGTTCCTCTGGGAGACCTCCCAATGCATTAATTAATTTCTCACTAGTAATATCAGCTGCTTCCTCAAGGGTTTCTCCTTTCATCATTTTAGTCAGCATACTACCACAAGCGATAGTTGCACCACAGCCATCTGTCCAGAAACACGCATCTCTTATTTTTCTGTCTTCAATCCTTAGACTTATCTTTATGGTATCGCCACAAGGGCCTTTCACCTCTCCAAATGCGTCTGGATTTTCTATCATACCAAAATTACTAGGATTTCGATATTCTCTGATAACGGTTTGCGAATACGTCGCTTCTTCTTCATATTCAATTTTCTTTTGAAGATCTTCCACCATCTTCACAAAATCATCTTCATCCATCACCCTACAGCACCTCTCGTATCTTATTCCACATATGAATGATATTATTCTGTAATTCGCCATCTGAAAATTCAATCACGTTTTTCTCATGAATCATTGCTTCTGTTACAATAGTATCATAGGGAAGTTTTCCAACAACCTTTATACCATTGTTTTTACAGTATTGTTCAATCCTTTTTGTATTATCCAGATTGATGTCGTACTTATTAATACAAACGACAGCAGGGATTTCAAAATGATGTGCAACGCCAAGGATCCGTTCCAGATCATGGATTGCAGATAGCGTAGGCTCAGTAATAATCAAAACAAGATCAACACCTGTTAGAGAAGCAATAACAGGGCATCCAATACCTGGTGGGCCATCAATGATAACCATATCTTTCTTTTTCTCCTCAGCAAGCTTTTTTGCGTTTTCTCTTACCACCGTAACAAGTTTCCCTGAAGCCTCCTCAGCTGTTTTCAATACAGCATGTGCCATTGGTCCAAAACGGGTCTCAGAAATATAGGCAAAACCTGAATCCCTATCCACCATTGTAATAGCATCAACAGGGCAGACATACTCACAGACACCACATCCCTCACAAAACTCCTTGATCAGGTTTATCTCCTCATCAATCGCTCCGAATCGGCAAGAATCATAGCATTTTTTACAATCAATACACTGGTCTTTGTCGATACAGGCAAGCTTCAACCCATGGAACCCTATCGTTTTTTTAATCTGAGGTTTAAGGATAAGATGCAAATCAGCGGCGTCAACGTCACAGTCAGCAAACACAGCATCATCTGCAAGTGAGGCAAATGCTGCGGTAATGGAGGTTTTACCCGTTCCCCCTTTCCCACTGATAACCGTAAGCTGCTTCATGCGTTCACCTCTGATTGTATTCTGCTAAAAAGATTTTGAAAATTGTCTCTCCAATCAGGCAGTTCATTTACGAACGAGATACCTTTGGAATAAAGCTGTGCGATTTCTTCACTATGAAGAATCTTCATAAGAACAGGGATTTTCTTATTTTGACAGTAGAGTTCAACTTTTTTATCTCCAACGCCATCACGATTGATAATTACCCCAAATGGAATATACAAATGACGTACAACTTCAACCATAAGTTTAAGATCATGAAGACCAAAAGGAGTTGGCTCAGCTACCAATATACAATAATCTGAAC
>SOKD01000365.1 GCA_004376305.1 Candidatus Cloacimonadota bacterium
CACCGGGTCATCCTTTCCGACATACCTGCCCGCCAGCAGGTTGAGTTTCTGTGTTGATGAAGTGGCGGCTATTTCATGGTCTTTCTTTCTATAGATATTCTTGATAATGTAATGTTCTGTTGCTCCAATGAGAATGAGGAGGTCGTAGATTTCTTCAGGACAATTGAAACTGATTTCTCTGTTCTTGAAAACATCAAGTACTTCGAATATGAAGCCATCATGCATACTGGGATCGATCACGAGACCGGCTGTGTTGAAAGGATCAGCAAAGATTTTGAAAAACGGATAGTTCCAGGCTCCCGGTGATGTCTTATCAGCCATAAAGATGACAATGGGTTCGCTCTTTCTCTCGACGATTTCCAATTCCGCGCATCCTGGACCCATTCCCTTAATGTTGCCTGAGAATGCATCGGAGAGTAAATCCTGTCCCGCACCATAGAGCTTGAGTTGCTTTGCAACCTCTGTGCATTCCACGAAAATATCCCATGCCAGTTTATGTATTTCACCGCTCTCGATGCCTTTTGTGTGAGTTACGATGAGTTCAAGATCATCACCGCAATGCATTACACAGAAGTCGGTAAGCAATGACTGGTTTTTAGCCTGTTCAAGCATTTCTTTGGCTTTATCCATCAATGCGGGATGCATCGATGAATGGCCAACAAAACCGCCCACATCTGCTTTGATAGCCGACAAGGTAATTTTATCTGGCATTGCAGCCTCCTGGTAAAATTTTAGGTGCAACTGTCATATGCATTCAGTCTATTGAGAAATGAAACATCTTTTTGTGCATGTTTTCATTTTCACCTCTTATAAAACCAGATTACATAAATGTCAAGTTATTTTTTTATTTTTATGTTAAATGTGGTTTTGCAGTGCTGCAGTTTACAGCGAACGTGTCCACGGAAGCCCCTGTCCGTCGAAGTTTCAACGTAGCAGGATTTGCGTAGAAGGAGCGTTTGGTCAGTACGAAAGTTCGTGGTAAAGTAAAAATTCAATTGACAACGAAAATAATTTCTGATACGCTATTTCCGAAACGATTAACAAGGAGGGAACTATGTGGGGAGCATCGGAAATTTGTCAGAGTTGCGGTTTAGTGGTTGAAGACGATAAATATGGTACAAATCCTGATGGTACATTCAGTGAAGATTACTGCAGTGAATGCTATGAGGAAGGCGAATTTAATGAGCCCACAATACAGATGGAGGAACTGATTGAACGTTCAGCACGAAAAATGTGTGAAGATGGTAATATTTCTGAGGAGGATGCGAAGAGAAAGCTGGATAAGGCATTTCCCCGACTTAAACGATGGAATGATACCTGGTAGGATGGAAGTGATTTTTTCCGGATAGGTACTATGCAGAGGTTTTTATTGCTTTGAGGTGGTTTACGGAACGATCACTTCTCATTCCTTTTTTTGTTTATCTTTCCTGCGGGTTCCCCATATCCATTGTTTTTCCTTGACTTTTATCTTTTTTTTGCATAAGATTCATACTGGTTTAAACAGGAATTGAATTGAGGAGGTTCTGTGAAGAAAACATTCCTTTTTGTAGTGCTCATTTTCCCCGGTCTCCTTTTTGCATATGAAATTATGCCTGCTGACTCCGTGCAGGCGGGAATGACAGGATATGGGATCAGCGTATTTGAAGCAAATAAACTTGACACTTTTGCAGTAGAAATTCTTGGTGTTCTAAAGAAGGCTGGTCCTGACAGGAAGTTGATTATTGCGCGGCTCAGCGGAGCGGGGCTTGAGAAAACTGGTATTATTTCCGGAATGAGCGGAAGTCCCGTTTTTATCAATGAGAAGATTATTGGTGCTGTTGCTTACGCATGGTCTTTTTCTGTCGAGCCGCTCTGCGGAATTACTCCCATCGATGAAATGCTTGCAACGAAAGCTGATAGTGCTGAATCCGTGGGGGATGGTTCGGAAATTAAAATAAGGGGAGAGGGTAGAATGTCTCCCTATTCAGGAATTACCCTCACAAGGATTCAGACGCCTCTTGTCGTTTCAGGTTTTAATGATTGGCTCATGAAGGATATTGAGACGTTCTTTGGTGAAAAGGGGTTTTCAATCGTCCTGGGAGGGGGTGCATCAGGAAAAGGCGGAGAGGGAGATTCTCTGTTTTTAGGTTCTGCTGTTGCTGCAAAACTTGTGGGTGGAGATGCTTCTATTGGAGCAGTTGGAACCGTAACGTATATTGATGGCAAGGATGTGTTTGCATTTGGCCATCCATTATTCCAATCAGGTGCTGTCTCATTTCCCATGAGCACGGCATATGTATATGCGATAATGCCAAGTCAGCTCAATTCCTTTAAGATATCGAGTACCGAGAAAAATGTCGGAGCGATCGTACAGGACAGAAGTAATGCTATCTATGGAGTGATTGGGAAAGATGCGCATATGGTTCCGCTAGATGTTACTGTCAGGAAGGGAAAGCTCACGAAAGCATTCCATTTCGAAATCGTGGATCACAAGGAACTGACAGCGTATTTTACAAGCATGACATTTGCCAACGCTTTGCTGGCAAATAGTCGCGGATATGGCAGCCTTTCTCTTTCAGTTGAACTAACGTTCTTCCTGAAACCGTATGGGAAGCTTCAACTCAAAGATTTCTTCACGGGAGAACAAGCGGTAACACACAGTATGAACAGTATTAACAATGTAATTGGTTTACTGGTCAATGACCGTTTTGAACGGATACTGGTTGAATCAATTGAGATCTCTGTTGATGTAGTGGAAAAAGAGAAGTCCGCAGTAATTGAGACAGTAAAACCGTCTCGTTTTTCTGTAAAGCGAGGGGAGCATATTGACATAACGGCATATCTTCGGGATATAAAAGGTGAGATGAGAAAAGAGCAGTTTACGCTCCACATCCCGGAAACGTATACGGATTCGATTGCTCGGATAACGGTTGTTGGCGCGGATGGTTTTGCGAATCTTGAAATGGAAAGGGTTTCGAACCGCTTCCTTACAGAAAGACCCGGTCACATCATTGAATTGCTCAAACGTTCTCCCAGAAATAATGTTCTATACTGCTTGTTGCTCTCATCCAAGCCCGGTTTGCTGGTGAAAGGATATGAGCTGGGTTCTCTCCCTTCATCAATGCTCCATCTCATGGAAGGTTCGCAAAATCTTGGGGAAGGTCGTTTCACAAAGGGTGGTATTATTGACCGGGCAGAGAAAGAATTTGATTTTAAAATTTCCGGTAGCAGTATTATTGCAATAAAAATTGTGGATTAGGGAGGTTTGATGAAAAAATCTTTATGTATCCTTTCTTTGCTTCCCTTGATTGTATCGTCTGTATTTGCTTCCGGTTCAAAACTCCTGAAGTGGAAAGGAACAAGGGAATTTTACAAGGCAACCGTCGAGAACGTGATCATCGATGAGAATGGTTCTGTTTTCCTTTCTCCAGGTATTGATACGCTTTTTCGATCCACAGAAATATTTCTCTGGGATGCTGTCTATGATAGCAAGGGAAATTTGTATGTTTCGAGCGGCAACGATGGGAAGATTTTTAGAATTACGCCGACGGGGCAGGTATTTACGGTTTTCACATCGGAGACAGGGGCAGAAATATTTGCTCTCGCTGTTGATAAGCATGATAATGTCTATTGCGGAGAAAGTCCTTCCGGGATAATTTATAAGGTTGCAAAAAATCAAGATGCGGAAACTTATTACAAAACAGGTGAACAGTATGTGTGGAAACTCCTCTTTGATAAAAACGGTGTTCTCTATGCCGCAACAGGGGATAGGGGCAAGGTTTTCAGAATAACAGGTAAGGACAGAGGGGAAGAATACTATGCATCACAGGAAAATCACATTGTCGATTTATGCATGTACAACAAGAAACTGTATGCCGGGACTGAACCGAATGGTCTTTTCATAGAGATCGAAGGCAAAAAGAGGGCGGTCGTTCATTACGATTCAAAGGAGAATGAGGTTCATTGCATTTCTGCACTTGGTGATGAAATTTTCTTTACGACTGTTTGCCGACCTCTTACCGCTATGACATCTTCATATACCACGTTTTTTACCTCCGGCATGGGGACTAAGGATTACAGTACAGAGAGCAGTGTTCTCTATAAGTTTAGCATAGATACAAAGACTGTTATCAAACTCTGGGAATGCCCAACTCCTCCAATCTACAGTCTCTCAGCATATGGAAAGAGCAAGGTACTGATAGGGACAGAAAACGGGAAGGTTTACGCTTCGGATTCAAATGGTAGAATTAGCCAGCTGTATCACTTTGAAAATGCTCCCGTGCTTGCATTGAAAGCAGGCAGGAAAAAGAATGCATATGTACTCCTGACCGGAAATCTTGGAAATGCCATCCAGATGGGTCCTGATTTGTCAAAGCATGGTGAGATTGAATCGCATGTGATTGACACCGGAAGGAAATCGGTATTTGGAAAGGTCGATTGGGATATTACAGTACCATCGGGGACATCATGCACTGTATGGTTGCGCGTGGGAAACAGGGAAAATCCTGATGAGGACTGGTCACGCTGGAAAAAAATGAAAAAGGGGACCGCTATCAATCTTGCACCTGCTCGTTTCATTCAGATCAAATGTGAGCTTGAGACTGCAAGCGGTGGCAAGTCGCCACAGTTAAAAGAAGTTTCCATTTCATATTTGCCAGAGAACAGGGCTCCCGTTTTCCATTTGTTATTGGTTTGCCCGGTTGGAGTTAATGCAAGTGAAGATTATGATCCCCTGCAGGGGATGAAGACGCCATTATCAGAGAGGGACAGGGATTATTTTATTGCATTAGGATATGATCTTCCAGTGACCGTATACAAGCTTGAAAAGGGGAAACGCTGTGCTGTATGGGTTGCATCTGATCCGGATGGTGATTCCCTGAGTTCCGTCTTTTATTATAAGGGAGAACATGAGAAGGAATGGAAAGAAATGAAGAAGGATCTGATGCTCCCTGTTTTCCTCTGGGATGAAACGGCACTTCCGGACGGAATGTATTCAGCAAAGGTTGTTGTTCGTGATGATAGAGATAATCCGGAGTCCCGGGCACGGGATGCTGAATTAGTTTCAGAGGAGTTTATTATTGATAATACAGCACCGGTGGTTAAAGTACATTCGATCAAGACAGAAGGAAAGGATATTGAGATTATTGTTTCTGCAAAAGACGAATTGTCGATCCTCAAAGCTGCCCGTTATTCAGTGAATGGGGGAGAGTGGAAATTTGTGCTTCCCGATGATGGGATATTTGATGATAAACAGGAAAAGTTTGTTGCTACCATTAAGAACAAGAGTGCTGGAGAATATACCATTGTTTTCAAAGCAACAGACCTTTCACTCAATACGGGTGTGGGTAAGGCAACGGTGGAGTTGAAGTAAGGTGTAACTGCACAAAAGTATACTCTCAAGATAATCAATAATGAAAATAGTTGTTGCTCCAACTTCGTTTAAGGGAACGCTGGGGGTGATCGATGCTTCCATTGCGATCATACGCGGTATTCGTCAGATAGATGCACACGCAGATATTGTCCAGTTTCCAGTATCAGATGGTGGGGATAGTTTCCTGGAAGCAGCACTTTTTAATTGCGGCGGAAAGTATATTGATACGGTTGTTACCGGTCCCAGAGGAAAGAAGCAGACAGTTGTGTGTGGAGTGCTTTCGGGAGGAAGTGGAATAGTGGAAATGGCAAAGGCGTCTGGTTTTGCACTTCTGGAAGAGACAGAGAGGAATCCTTTACTGACTTCCTCGTATGGAACAGGAGAGTTAATTCTTTCCCTTATTAAGAGAGGGGTTCACTAAGTAATCGTTGGGATTGGTGGGAGTGCTACTATTGATGTTGGTATGGGCTGCATGCAGGCATTAGGTGTTAAGTTTCTCGATGGAAACGGAAAAGAGGTTGAATTCATAGGAAGGGAGATAGCGGAT
>SOKD01000165.1 GCA_004376305.1 Candidatus Cloacimonadota bacterium
CAGCTCACGAAACCAACAACAGATACCGCTACCTTCTCAGTGACGGTCAAACAGGTCTCTCTGTTGCTTTTGATCTGCCAACCCAGCTCGGTTATGATTCTGACAATACCCGTTCATCAGGAGAAATTGGTAAGGTTGGAGTTGCGGTGAGTGTATTGCCAGATATGATTGAAATTTTTAGAAATATCCCGCTCGATAGGGTTTCTACATCAATGACAATAAATGCAACCGCTCCAATCGTTCTTGCCATGTATTTGCTTGTTGCAGATCACAGCGGCGTTGAACAGAACACATTGAGGGGAACAGTACAGAATGACCCATTAAAGGAATTCCTTGCAAGAGGAAACTATATCTTTCCTGTAGAACCATCAGTAAGAATTGCGATCGATCTGTGGGAATACTGCATGAAGCATGTTCCCGGATGGAACTATGTCTCCGTATCGGGTTACCATATCAGAGAAGCGGGAGCAACGGCAGTACAGGAACTTGCGCTGACATTTTCTAATGCAATCGCTTACGTTGAAGAAGTGCTGAAGCGCGGACTTGATATAGATGATTGTGCTCCGCGTATCTCCTTTTTCCTTGGTGCTCACAATAATTTTCTTGAAGAGATCGCTAAATTCAGGGCAGCAAGACGGATATGGGCACGCATTATTAAGGAGCAATTTCACTCAAGGAATCCAAAATCCCAAAGACTACGATTTCATACTCAAACCTGCGGATCAACGCTGACGGCACAGGAACCAGAGAATAATATCATAAGGATTTCATTGCAGGCATTGTCAGCAATTCTGGGTGGAACTCAGAGCCTTCACACAAATTCATTTGATGAAGCACTGAATTTGCCCTCTGAAAATTCTGTAAAAATCGCTTTACGAACACAACAAATCCTTGCTTTCGAGACTGAAATACCTGGCATTATTGATCCCTTTGGTGGCTCGTACAGCATGGAAAAATTAACGGATAGCATGGAAGCAGAAACGGAATCGCTCCTTAAATTAATTAAAGAAAAGGGTGGAGCTATTGAGTGCATCAATAACGGATTTTCAAAAAATCTTATTGAGGAAAGTGCTTATCTCTACCAAAGTGAAATTGAAAAAAAGCAAAGGAAGATAGTTGGGCTCAATTTTCCAAAACAGGAAAAATTAGAATCACCTGTCCCCGCATTCTCACGAGCCCTAAAAGATGAGAGGAGGAATTATCTCGAAACATTTCGTACTACAAGAAACAATGAGAAAGTTCAGGAATCCCTTGACAAACTGCAAAAAATGCCAAAAGGTACCACAAACCTTATGCCAGGATTTATTGATGCTGTAAAAAACAGTTGTACCCTTGGTGAAATTACCAATGTTTTAGCAAAGGAGTTTGGGACGTATGATTAAAGGAATTGATCACATTGCCATTGCGGTCCAATCAATCGAGAAAACAGCAAAGCTCTTTGATATCTATTTTGGATTGACCCTCGATCACATCGAGAGAATTGAGAAACAGGGAATCAGGCTCGCTACCATAAAGATTGGAGAAATGAACATTGAACTCATTGAACCGCTCACAAGAGAATCATCTGTTGCGCGTTTCCTTATGAAAAGAGGTGAGGGTATTCACCACATTGCCTTTAGAGTTAAGAAAATCGAAAAGGTTCTTACAGAACTGAAAAGCAAAGGCGTTAAGATTGTTGATCGCGAACCTCGCAAAGGAATGAAGGGTAAAAAGATTGCATTTCTCTCCCCAGGGAATGTTGCCGGAATGCTCATAGAACTCTGCGAATAGTAAATCCATTCTGCTGGAGTAGAGTCTTAAAACAACGCGATAGATAAATTGAGGAGGAACTATGAAAGTAGAAACAAAGGTGGTTCACGGTAAGGGAATCACTGTCGATTCCGCTTCAAGAGCAATCGCACCAGCCATCCAGACTGCTGCTGTTTTCAGTTTCAAATGTGCCGAACACGGCGCAAGACTTTTTGCCGGTGAAGAAGAGGGTTACATCTACACACGTCTTGGCAATCCCACGCTGCGCTTGCTTGAGGAGAAAATGGCATTCCTTGAGGGTGGAGAATCAGCAGCAGCATTTGCATCAGGAATGGCTGCAATTAGTACGACTATACTCGCGCTCTGCGATGCTGGTGATAATATAATCGCATCTTCCCCTATTTACGGTGGTACCTTTGCTTTGCTGTCAAAACTCCTTCCCCGTTGGGGTATTGAAATACGATGGGCTCAGGCAACAAAATTCGTGCAGCAGATAGAAAAAAATAAGCTGATTGATGAAAGAACTAAACTGTTTCTCATTGAAACACCCGCAAATCCAACCCTCGATCTGGTTGATCTTGCTGAGGCAGCAAACATGGCAAAAACCTACAACATCCCCACTGCTGTTGACCAGACATTTGCAACCTTCTATTTCCAGAAATGCCTTGATTTTGGAATTGATATTGCTATCTACAGCACAACGAAGTTCATAGGCGGACACAGCGATGCAATTGGAGGAATCACCATTTCCACCAGGGACCTTATGAGGAAAATTAAGGATGAGACGCTGATAGATCTCGGCGGGGTAATGTCTCCTTTCAATGCATTCCTCTTCCTTCGTGGCTTGAAGACACTCGCTGTCCGGATGGACAGACACAATTGTAATGCAATGAAAATTGCTCAGTACCTCGAGGAACACCCGCGGATTGAAAATGTCTTCTATCCATACCTTGAATCAAACCCACAGTATGCGCTCGCAAAAAAACAGATGTCAGGTGGTTCCGGTCTCCTTTCGTTCAATATCAAGGGAGGAAAAGAAAAAGGAAAAACATTTCTCGACAATCTCAACCTTTTGTGTATCGCTGTCAGTCTTGGCTCCGTTAATACCCTTATTGAACACCCAGCCTCAATGACTCATTCCACGTATTCTGCTGAAGAATTGAAGGAAGCGGGTATCCCTGAAGGACTCATCAGGGTATCGATAGGCATCGAGAATGCAGAGGACCTTATCGAGGATATGGATCAATCTCTCAATAAAACGTTCTCCTGAGCATATGTTAGCAAAAGACCCATTAATTGCGTTTCAATCGTTGGAACGTTTGAAACGAGCAAAACGAAACAACCATGAATTCCCAATCGAATGACTTAGGCCTTATTCAGGTTTTCACCGGAGACGGGAAAGGTAAAACAACAGCAGCTCTCGGTGAAGCCCTGAGGGCATGCGGACATGGCTTCAAGGTCCTTGTTGTCCAGTTCATGAAAGGTGATATACGGTATGGTGAATTCAACATTGCTCCAAAGTTACCAAATTTTGAATTGCGACAATTCGGGCTCCCCACTTTTGTCAAGAGAGGTGAACCATCCGCTGAAGATTTGCGACTCGCCCGAGAAGGCTTCGAGTTTGCCAAATCCGCCATACAAAGCAAGGCATATGATATGGTAATACTCGATGAACTCAACGTGGCAATTGATTATGGTCTTATAAAACTCGAGGATGTACTGGCATTTCTGAAGGATAGACCGGAAGGTGTTGAAATCATTATTACGGGAAGGAATGCACCGAAGCAAATCATCGAGATTGCTGATTTGGTAAGCAAGATCGAGGAAATCAAACATCCCTATCAAAAGGGTATACTGGGAAGGAAAGGCGTTGAATGGTAAAGGCTTTGCTGGAGAGATTCTTTTCTGGGAATAAGGTTGTCCTTGCCAAACTTATCACCATTATTGAAAATGATGACCCACAGGCGGATGAAGTAATACATACTATCTACCCGAAAATGAAAAATTGCTGCAGGATTGGTTTTACGGGCCCCCCCGGCGTAGGCAAGAGCACTCTGCTTGAAAAAGTCATCATGCAACTCAGAAAAAATGAGAAAACCGTTGCTGCTGTTAGCGTTGATCCAACAAGCCCTTTTACGGGTGGCGCAATCCTTGGTGATAGAATAAGAATGACAAAGGTATATCTTGATGAGGGAGTGTTCATCAGAAGCATGGCATCCAGGGGAAGCCTCGGAGGAATTGCGCATAAAACAAAATCCGTCTGTGACCTCATTGACGCATTCGGTTTTGACTACATTTTCATTGAAACGGTTGGTGTCGGGCAGATTGAGATTGATATTATGGATGCATCCCATATTACCGTTGTTATACTCGCACCAGAATCTGGAGATGGGATACAGACGCTTAAGGCAGGTCTCATGGAAATTGGAGATATCTTTGTTGTCAACAAGGGTGATAGAGATGGAGCGGACAATCTTGTTAATCTGATTCGATATTCCATGGAATTAAAACAGGAAAAAACAGGACGGCAACCAAAGGTTATCAAAACAATAGCAACCGGTGTTGAGGGTGTCAATGAACTTGTTGATACAATAACCGCTACCTGTCGGGAATTCGAGCAAAGAGGAACATTTGATAGCCAGAAAGAAACCTGGGCTCGAAAGGAAATTCAGAGACTTATTGAAAGAGAGGTTATGGAGGTTTTCTGGAAAGACAGTAAGAAGAGAGTACTCCTTGACAATTGTGTCAAGGATGTAATTAAAGGAAAACTCACGCCATTCGAAGCACAAAAGATATTACTCGCAAAGAAAGAATGAGCAATTAAGCTCGTTTCGTTCGTTTATCGGTCATACTCAATACAACCAATGAAACTAATCAAAGCAATGAAACATTTTATTATCTTTGTTCTTTTATCCCTTATCCTAATAGCATCAAGCTGCGCTCCGCGTCATTCCCTTCAATCATATCATACTTCTGCTCTGTCCCACAGGATCGACGAAATTCTCTCCGACACCCTTTTGCAAAAAGCAACGGTAGGTTTAAGAATACTATCAGTTTCTTCAGGTGAGGTTCTGTACGAAAAGAACAGTGCAAAATACTATCCTCCAGCATCAAATATGAAACTGCTTACCACTGCAGGTGCGCTCTTCATCCTTAAACCCGAATTCAGATTTAAAACCCTTATCCTCACAAAAGGCTCTTTATCTGGTGATACACTCCATGGCGACATTCTCATTGCAGGAAAAGGAGATCCTTCATTGACAACAGAAATGCTTTCAGAGATTGCACACCGGATACGAGCAGGAGGAATCACCCATATTACCGGGAACATTCTTTTTGACGATACGTACTTCGACACTATTCCCTACGGAAAAGGATGGATGTGGGATGATCTGCAATATGGCTTCAGTGCTCCGATCAATGCACTTTCAGTAAACCGCAACACATGCATCATTTCTGTAAAACCTGGTGATAAGCAAGGTGATGCGCTCGACGTCGCGATCCAGCCACACACATCATCTATTACAATCAGAAACAATGGTATCACAGGGAATGCCGGTGAACTCTTCATTAGGCTCATATTCGAAGAAGAAAAGCATATTGTTATTGTTGCCGGATCTTTGCCGGCTAATGCTCCCGTGAAGCGCTTTACCCGTGCGGTGATAAAACCGTCACTGTATGCATCAACTCTCTTTAAGGAAAAACTGGAAGCAGCAATAAAAGTAACCGGACAACTCAAGCAAGCTCAGGCGGATAGTTCTTTTGATACGCTTCTGGTACATTACTCAGCACCGCTTCTCAAAATACTCTATGACCTGGGTAAAAATAGCTCAAATTTCATCGCTGAACAAACACTCAAAACAATTGGAGCGGAATCAGAAGGTATTCCCGGAACTGCTGAAAAAGGAATCAAGGCAATTGCAGCGACTTTGGAACAAAACAGGATTGTGAAAGGTGTTCTCCAGCAAAGGGACGGCTCAGGGCTTTCCCGATATAACCTCATCACACCAAATCAAATTACAACAATGCTCTACCATCTGTATTACTCATTCGCGTATGGTCCTGAATTGCTCACCACGCTCCCGGTCAGCGGCATTGACGGCACGTTGAAGAAC